>JBBQJR010000295.1:0-4250 GCA_038326125.1 Chthoniobacterales bacterium | reverse complement strand
GGTTGCAGGCCGTCCCCCGGGACGGCCTGCTTCCCATGTTGAACGGACGCGTCTTCCGAGTTAAGTGCGTCAGACTCGTGGAAAAATCATGCGCGCAAAAGCGCTACGCCGCCCTTTAGGATGCCGGAACAAAGCCAAACTAATTCAATTAAGCAGCGCGGTCGGCGCTGGGTAAGACGCGTCTTGTTCGTCTTCCTCGGCCTATTCGTCCTTTTGGCGATATTTCACCGGCCGATCGTCTTTCGCGTCACCAAATACTTTGTCGTGCGCCTGGCGCGCGAGCAGAAACTCGACCTGACTTACGACATCGGCGGCTCCATTTTCACCACGCTCCGGGTGACCAATCTCCACGCCCGGCCGACCGAACCCGGCCCGGTCGAAAGACTCGAAATTGGCGCACTCAGTTTGCGCTATAGTCTCATCGGGCTCGCGCGCCACGGCTGGCCGGGACTGCTCAAGGAAGTGGAAGTGCGCGACGCGTTCGCGGTCATTGATCCGGCAAAATCGGTGCCGCGCGAGAAAGTGCTCAAATCGCAAAAGACGGCCAAATTCCCGGCGCTCTTTCCTGAGCGGCTTACGCTCGCCAATGTCAACTTCACCTCGCGCTCGCCGGACGGTGACACGGAGATGGCCGGGCTGTATTTTGACTTTGACCAAGACAAGCCGGGCGTGCTGAAAATCCAGACGCTAAACATCCCGGGAGTCCGGCGCTGGGAGGGCATCGCAGCTGGGGTGACCTTTCGGGAGCGCGATCTGAAACTCAGCGATCTCACGCTCGGTCCGGAGATCAAAGCCAGCCAGCTCCATTTGGATGTTTCAAAGCTGGATGCCAACGAGCTTAGCTTCGGTGCGGAGGGGACGCTCTTCGGCGGTTCTATCTTAATCGCGGCCAAAGTGGATGATCTCAACGCAACTAATCACACTCACCTCTCCTTGGAAGCGGCGGCAATTTCCTTTGATGCGCTCGCATCTTATCTCCACACGCAGAGTCCGCTGCACGGCGCGCTCACGCGCTTCAAGGTCAGCTTTGACGGGCCGTCGGAGGAACCTTCCGGCTGGTCTGGAAATGTCACTGCGCAGCTCGACGGGCTGAGCCTCGACCAGCAGAAGCTCGGAACCATTTCCGCCGACGTTACCTTTGCGAAAGGAGGCGCGAAATTCGGGGCGCGCGAGCAATTCGACCCGAAGAACAAGGCTGCCCTGACCGCCGATATGGCCCTGCCAAAAACGCTCGACGACTTTGTGAAAACCAGCGGGAGCGGCGTGCTGGACTGGAGCCTGTCCGAGGTTGCTTCGTTTGCGGATTCCCTGGGCGTGCCGGCCACCGGCGATGTCTCGGGGAAGTTGGATTTTAAACTGGACGGAGGGCGGCTGACCGCGGACCTCGCGATGGATTCCAACCACCTGAAGGCTGCGGAAATGGAACTGGTCGCGACCAAGGTTGCGCTTCACATGGAGAAAAACATTGCTGTCTCAGCCAAGCCATTTTTCTCGGACTTAGTGACTGCGATGAAGGCGAGCGCCGGGCAGTTGCGCTATTCCGATTATTCCGCAGAGAACTTCAGCGTTTCGCTGCGCAACCGGGGTGCGGCAGTGACCCTCGAGCAACTAACTCTCGCGAAGGCGGCGAACTTAGTTTCGCTGCAAGCCAGTTATTCGCTCCCCAATGACCTCGCCTCCTGGACGAGCACGCCGCTTCGTTTGAGCGTGGATGTCGCCGCGCCCGACTTAGGCGCATTTGTCGCCGAAGGGAGCAAACTTCAGCTCGGCGGGGAATTGAAGGTGAGCGGTCGTGCGGAGGTTTTGCGCGGGAACTACGGCGGCGAATTCACGATCGTGGGCCGGGCGATTCATTTCAACGGGCTGGACGTGCCGGAACTTGGCGGCGAGGTGAATGTCGTCAGCAACGTCGCACATCTCGAGAATTTCGGCATCTATTTCAACGCTCAAAATTACGCGAACTTCGGCGGCGAGGTCGCGCTTGATGCGTCGCTGAAATACCGTGCGTGGGCCGAGGCAAAATTTGCGAACCTCTCACTCTTCGAGCCTTTGCTCGCAGGCACCGCGCAGCCGGGGCTCGGCGGCGAACTCGCGCTCTCGTGGCGCGGCGAGGGCGCGCGGCAGCCGCAGCGGCACACGGGCAGCGGGATGCTGGATCTGGTCCGCGGCAAATTTGGCAGCGAGGAAAATATTTCCGCGCATCTCGCGGCGGAGTATTCGCCGGAACGCATCGAGGTGCAGAGCCTGCGCGCGACGACGCGGCAGGGTGATCTGCAGACTTCGCTGCGCTGGGAAAACCAGCGGCTCACGGTGCCGGATTTGACTCTGCGGCAAAAGGAACGTGTCGTCCTCACCGGCGCGGCGGAAATCCCGCTGGAGCTTTTTTCTCCCATTCGAACGCTCGACGCGCTGGTGCCCGCGGAGGCGCCGCTGCGTGCGACGCTCACGTCCAAGGACGTGGATTTGAAGGCGCTGTTCGAGCAATTCGGGCAGAAGCCGCCGATCTTGGGGACACTCAATGCGGAGGTGCGCGCGGAAGGTTCCCGAAAAATTCCGGTCGCGCATTTGAGCATCCGCGTGAGCAGTCTGCAGCCTGCGAATGCGCCCGGTTTTGCTCCGGCGGAAGTCTCGCTGGACGCCACGTTGCATGACAATACGCTGAAGCTGGCCGCGAAGGTGCAGCAGCAAAAGGCGACGCTGCTCGAAGGCACGGCGGAAATCCCGGTGGACCTCGCGCAGGCGGGCAACCCCGATCGGCTCATCCCGGATGACCGGCCTGTCGGCCTCGTGCTCACGGCGGCGGACCTGAACGTCGCGCGCGTCCTCGACCAATTGGAAAAGCTGAAGCCTGCGCAAAAAACCGCGCCGCCGCCAAAGACCGCGAAGCTGAAAAAGCCGGCGAAAGAAACCGCGCCGGCGCTGACGGGAATTTTGAACGCGACGATCACCGCGGAGGGCACGCTGAAGAATCTCGTCGCCAACGCGAGCGTGCGCGGGACGCGGCTACAATCCAGCGCGGCGCAGAAACTCGCGCCGACGGATTTTGCGGTGGAATTCGATTTGCGGGACGCACGGCTCAAGCTCGCCGGCACGGTCACGCAGCGGGAAATCAAACCGCTCACGCTCAGCGGCGAGATGCCGTTCGATTTCGCGGCGTTCAAAAAAACGGCCTCGCTCGATCCGCGCACGCCCATCGCGCTGCGCGTGAATCTGCCGCGGTCGCCGCTCGGTTTCGTCACGGCCCTGGTGCCGGCGATCCGGTTTATGGACGGCACGGCGGAGGTGGACGTGAAGGCCGGCGGCACGCTCGCGAAGCCGGAACTGAGTGGCATGGCGCAGGCGGCGATTCCGAATTTGCGCTTCAAGGACACGAGCCTGCCCCCGGTGAGCAGCGTGGTGCTGGCGGCAGATTTTGCGCGGGATGAAATCCATATCCGGCAGGGCAGAGGCGGCATCGGCGGCGGCGCTTTTTCCGCGAGCGGAAGTGTGCGCCTGGTGAAAATGAGCGAGCCGGTTTTCGATCTGCGCGTGACCACGCACGACGCGCTCGTGCTGCAGGACGACACGATCACGGCGCGGGTGACGAGCGACCTCCGCGTCGCGGGTCCGCTGAAGGCCGCCACCGTCTCTGGCAGCGTCTTCGTGACGAAGAGCCGCCTCTCGAAGGAAATCGAGATTTTGCCGATCGGGCTGCCGGGCCGGCCCGCGCCGCAGCCGCCCGCGGAACCGACGCCGGTCAGCTTTCCGAATCCGCCGCTGCGGGATTGGAAATTCGACGTGAAGATCAAAACGAACGATCCGTTTCTGATCCAGGGCAATCTCGCGAACGGCCGGGCGTATATCGATCTCAAGCTGAACGGCACGGGCCTGCGGCCGTGGCTCGATGGCTCCGTGCGCATCGAGCAACTCCAGACGTCGCTGCCGTACAGCCGGCTCGAATTCAAAGAGGGAAATATCTATTTTACGCCGAACAAACCGTTCGTCCCGCAGCTCGATCTCCGCGGCGAATCCGTGATCCGCGATTACAAAATCACGGTGTACATTTTCGGCGACGCGAGTGATCCGAAGACGATTTTCACGAGCGAGCCGCCGCTGCCGCAGTCGGAGATCGTCTCGCTCATCGCGACGGGCGCGACGCAGAAGGAACTCGCGGGCGACTCGAATGCGCTCGCCGGGCGCGCCGCACTGCTCCTCGCGCAGCGCTTGTACCGGAAGATTTTCAAAAAGAACGAGACGGCGCAGCCGAAGGA
>JBBQJR010000294.1:0-4266 GCA_038326125.1 Chthoniobacterales bacterium | reverse complement strand
GCTCCTGCTCTCTCCGCGTCGGCTTCCGAGAGCAAGAACATGAGCAGGACAAAGAGAAAGAGTCGCCACGTACTCAAATTGAGCCCCTGCCCATTTTTCCAAATCACCGGACGGAAGCAGGAGCTCGCATCGGATCGTAGGCGCGTCCCGGAAGGGCGCGGACGCAGGCTCCCGCCTGCGCCTACGATCATCCGCCGCCTCCGGCGCTTTTGATGTCAGCCCGCCATTCGCCCCTTGTATCGCGGCGGTGAAGGGGTTGTCCTCGCTGCGATGTTGCCTCGAATTTTCCTCCTCACGCTCCTGCTCCGCGCCGTGCCCGCCTCCGCGGATGATGCGTTGGTGGCGCCGGGCAGCAAGATTCTCGCGGGGCATTCCACGCATGGCGATGCGTTCGACGAAGGTCCGCGGCAGGCGGCGGTGCTGATGAACGGGATGGGCCGCGTGAGTTTTCCAATCACGACGTCGAGCGGTGAGGCGCAGAAATTTTTCGACCAGGGCGTCGCGCAGTTGCACGGATTTTGGTACTACGAGGCGGAGCGCTCGTTCCGGCAGGCGGCGAAATTCGACGGCGCTGCGGCGATGCCGTACTGGGGGATGGCGATGGCAAATGTGAACAACGAGAAACGCGCCGTGGACTTCATGAAGCAGGCGCAGTTGCCCGCGCGGCGTGAAAAAATGTCGGCCCGCGAGCGGCTCTACGCCGAGGCGTATGGCATGTATTTTTCCGCGGGAAAAAAGGACGATGTGGCGAACAAGGCGCGGCGCACGGCGCTGGTGAAGGCGCTGGAGAAAATCGTGTTTGAATTTCCGGACGACCTCGAGGCGAAGGCGTTCCTCGTTTTCCAAGTGTGGGACAACAGCCAGCATGGGATGCCGATCGCGAGCCACGCCGCGCTCGCCGCGCTCGCGGGTGAGGTGCTCGCGAAAAATCCCGCGCACCCCGGCGCGCATCACTACCTCATCCATCTGTGGAATCACGAGGACGACCGACGCGCGCTGCAAAGCGCCGCGCGGGATGGGCAGTCTGCGCCGGGCATCGCCCACATCTGGCACATGCCGGGGCACACTTTCACTGCGCTGCACCGCTACGCCGACGCCGCGTGGCAGCAGGAAGCCGCCGCGCGCACGGACCACGCCTACATGATCGCGACGAAGCTCATGCCCGAGCAGATCCACAACTACGCGCACAACAACGACTGGCTCGTGGAAAATCTCGGCTTCATCGGCCGCGTGCACGACGCGATCGACCTCGCGAAAAACATGATCGAGCTGCCGCGTCTTTCCCGCGCGCACAAGCCCGTGGGCAAGCCGGGTTACGCCGAGGAGCGCGGCGGCTTCACGATGGGCCGGCGGCGGCTGCTCGATGCGCTCGTGGCGTGGGAGCGCTGGGACGATCTGCTCGCGCTCGATGGCGGCGCGTACCTCCCGGTGAATGAAGATCGCGTGGAGGAAGCGAAGCGACTCGGCGTGATGGGCATGGCGGCATTCCAAACGAAGGACACGGCGCGCGGTGCGGCGAAGCTCGCGGGCATCCGGGACTTGCTCGCGAAGACGAAGCAGGAACGCACCGCGAAAGCGGATGAAGCCGAGGCGGCCGCGAAGTCCGCGAAAAAACCCGCGGACCAAATCGCGAAAGCCATCGCCGACGCGCTCGTGCCCTTCGCTGCGAAAATGGAGCCGATCGAAAAATGCGCCGCCGAACTCGAACTTTACCGCGCGCTCGCCGAGGGGCGCACGGACGACGCGCGCAAGCAAATCGGCACGCTCACCGGCGTGAGCAAAGTCCGGCTGTCGCGTCTGCACGAACAGGCGGGCGACAAAACGAAGGCCGCGCAACTCGCGCGCGAAGCCGCGGGGGAATCCGAGGGGCAGGTGCTCCCGCTCGCGAATCTCGCCGACATCCTCTGGCGCGCGGGCACGAAGCAGGAGGCGCTCGACACTTTCCAAAAACTCCGCGCGCTCTGCGCGCAGGCCGATCTCGATCAACCGGTCTTCACGCGGATGCGCGCGGTCGCGGACGAACTCAAGCTGCCCGCCGACTGGCGTCCGAAACTCGAGTGGCCCGCGGACAGCGGGCAGCGCCCGGACCTCGCGAGTCTCGGGCCTTTCCGCTGGCATCCGTACCGCGCGCCGGAGTGGAGTCTGCCGGATCAGACGGGCGTGACGCGGCTTTCCGTGGAGTTCAAAAGCAAGCCGACGATCCTCCTTTTTTACCTCGGGAGCGGTTGCCCGCATTGCATCGAGCAACTGAACACCTTCGGTCCGATGGCGCAGGAATTCGCCGACGCGGGCTTCAATCTCGTCGCTGTCAGCACCGAGCGCGCGGAGGATTTGCACAAGACGTTCGCGCTCGCGAAGGAGGAGGACGGCTTCACCTTTCCGATCCTTGCCGACGAGTCGCTCGCAACGTTCAAGGCGTACCGCGCGTTCGACGACTTCGAGACGATTCCGCTGCACGGCACATTCCTGATTGATGCCGACGGCTTCGTGCGCTGGCAGGACATTTCGTATCAGCCCTTCACGCAGCCGAAGTGGCTGCTCGCAGAAGCGAAGCGCCTGCTCGCGCTGCCGCGCGTGAAAAGGATGAAGGATGAGGGATGAAGGATGAAAAATTCGCGCTGAGTGCCTCGACATTTGTCTTTCGTTATCCGCCATTCCGATTTCATCCTTCAGCCCTTAGCCTTCATCCTTTCCCATGAACCGCCGCACCTTCCTCGCCACGTCCACCGCCCTCGCCGCCAGTGCCGTTTTTTCCCCGGCTGAGGATGCCCCGAAAAAACGGCCCAAGTTGAAAAAGGCCGTGAACCTCGGCATGGCGGGAGGCGTCAAAGGAACGGTCGTGGAAAAGTTCAAAGCGATCCGCGACGCAGGCTTTGACGGCATCGAACTGAATCTCCCAGGCGAGCTCACGACCGATCAGATTTTGGAAGCGAAAAGCGCGAGCGGGCTCGAAATCGCGGGCATCATCTGCACGCCGCACTGGAGTTTCCCGCTGAGTTCGCCCGACCCGGCGAAGCGCGAGAAGACCGTGAACGGTCTTAACTTTGCGCTGAAACAGGGCGGCGAAATCGGCTGCCAGCGCGTGCTGCTCGTGCCGGGGACGGTCGAAAAAAATGTGACCTACGAGCAGTGTTGGTCGCGCGCGATCGAGGGCATCAAGCGGTGCATCGAGACGGCGGAGAAGAGCAAATGCGCCATCGCGGTGGAGAATGTGTGGAATCGTTTCATCAACGAACCGGTCGCGGCCAAGCGTTTCGTCGAGGAGATCAACAGTCCGTGGGTCGGCTGGCATTTCGATGTCGGCAACTGCGTGACTTTCGGCTGGCCGGAGCAATGGGTGCGCACGCTCGGCACGCACATTTTCAATCTGCACATCAAGGAATACAGCCGGAAGCTGCGCGACAAATCCGGCCCCGGCGCGGGCTTCGCCGTCGAACTGATGGAAGGCGACAACGACTGGCCTTCCGTGATGAAGGCGCTCGATGAAATCGGCTACGAGGGCTGGGGCATCCTCGAAGTCCGCGGTGGCGACGCCGAGCGGCTGAAGTTTCTCGCCGAGCGCACGGACAAGATCTTTGCGAGTTGACAGGGCAAGGCGGGGGGGGGGACCGATGCCTACAGGAACAACTTCCTGAACAGCCACGGCAAAATGACCATTGCGAGAAAGAGGAGGATCAGGCCGAGGACTGGGATGGGCGGAGCTTCCTGCATGGCGTTGTTTTGACGGCACCC
Organism: Chthoniobacterales bacterium; assembly: GCA_038326125.1. Lineage (GTDB taxonomy): Bacteria > Verrucomicrobiota > Verrucomicrobiia > Chthoniobacterales > Chthoniobacteraceae > SXWH01. The sequence goes on along the minus strand of JBBQJR010000294.1, from coordinate 534 downwards.
GCAGGCAAGGTCAATCCACGCGGCCTCTTCACCTCTGCCTTTTCCGACTTGTCTCATATTTGGAAAATGAGCACACGTCTCGCCGAGCGGTCCGACCTCAGCCATGCCCGACGAATTCCCCGACGACATCTTCCTCAGCCACACCGCGAAGGACAAGGCGGTGGTGCGCCCGCTGGCGGAGCGCTCGCACAAGGCTGAAGGCAGAAGGCAGAAGGATGAAATCGGACTTCATCCTTCCTACTTCATACTTCATACTTTGCTTGAGTCCGGCACCTTCCGGTTTCGCGACCCGCTGAACAAGGAGCGCCGCTTCCTTCCCCTGCGCCTCGACGCGCCTAGATTCCCCTTGGGGGAAAAAGAACTCTCTTTACCAATTACGACCGTTCCGGCTCCTTGGCGGCATCAACCTTGCGAACAACGACGCACTTCTCATAGTCTGACTCACGCTCATGGCATTTCAGAGTGACGCATCATTCGCAAGATTCCTCCGCACCACCGCACATTCAGCGGTCGTCGCGGAGTCAGCCCCTGCGG
>JBBQJR010000293.1:0-4267 GCA_038326125.1 Chthoniobacterales bacterium | reverse complement strand
AAGGCCTGGATCTGCGCGGCGGCGGCGGTGCCGTCCTTTTCCTGGAAGAAGGCGTTGTAGTTCTGCGCGCTGTTGAAGGGAGGGTCGAGATAGACGAGGTCCACGGACTCGTCGGCGATGTAGCGGGTGAGGATGTCGAGGTTGTCCCCGTAGTAGAGCGTGCCCATGGAATGGCGGCAGTAGCAGTCCCGGTTTCGGATGGCGAGTGGCTTCCGCGTTGAAAAGCAAATCGCGCGAGGGCTTTCGCACCTCGCGCGTTTGTGAAAGGAAACGTTCCGGCTCGAAAACCGGGTGTTCCGCTGTCGGCGGATGGCCGACGTTTTGGAAAGGAGACTACTTGATCTCGACCTTCGCGCCTGCGGCCTCGATCTTCTTTTTGATCTCTTCGGCTTCGGCCTTGGTCGCGCCTTCCTTGACGGTCTTCGGAGCGCCCTCGACGAGAGCCTTGGCTTCGGCGAGGCCGAGTCCGGGCACCGCGGCGCGGACTTCCTTGATGACGTTGATCTTGTTCGGGCCGCATTCCTTGAGGATGACGTCGAACGCGGTCTTCTCCTCCGCGGGAGCTGCGGCTGCGGCGCCCCCGCCGGCGGCGGGTGCGGCGGCGGCCACGGGGGCCGCGGCGCTCACGCCCCACTTGGTTTCGAGCTGTTTCACGAGATCAGCGACTTCGAGGACGGTGAGTCCGCTGAGCTGATCGACGATGGTGTTGATGTCTGCCATGATGTTTCGGTTTTTTTTGCGGTGTCGTCGCCGCCCGAGGCTTCGGGCGAATTAAGGCCGGCTGCCACCAGCCCGACGAGGAACCATGTTTGGTTGTGTTCCCAAGTGGACAGCCCGTCTCGCGGCGGACCGTTTCCAGCCGGATATGGCAGCGGCAGAAAAAGGGACGCGGAAACTATGGGAAGGGCTTCAGGTGTCAAGCGGAGTTATTCATCGTGGCAAAGTCGGAGGCGCGGTGCCGGTGTTCTTTCCGCTGGCCGGACCGATTGCCAGCGCCCTGATCTGAGATGCCGGCGCGAAACACCGAGCAGCGCAGAGGCATTCACGGAAGTGCGCAGAGCCTCGGTGATTCCTCTGGGTGTCGTCGGTGAACCTCTCCGGGGTGCAAAATGGGACACTGCCCGGCGATTGACACCGTGGCAGCGGAGATGTCTAGTTTTTCAAACCCCATCCTCATGAACGACGACCTCCAGACCGACATCCACGCCGAGCCCGAGCAGCCGCTGACGTTCATGCAGAAATTCCAGCAGCGGCTCGCGGAGTCGCGCTACTTCATGCTCTCCTGCGTCATTCACGCAGTCATCGTGATCATCGCGGGATCGATCGTGCTCTACAAGGCGGTCATCGAGCCGCCGGATTTTGTCGCCGAGGGTGGGGACGGGTTGATTTCCGCCACCGATGATCTCTCGCCGCCGCCGGAGACGCCGCAGGACGCCGTGCCGACCGAGCAGGTCGCGCCCCAGACGCCGAACATCAACAGCCCGACCATTGACGTGCTCACCACGACGGCGCAGTCGAGCAATTTTAAAGTCGCGCCGACGCAGGTGAACGTAAAAATCAACACCAACGCGGCTGACCTCGCCAAGGCGACGAATGGCGCGCTGGCGAAAGTCGGGGGCGGGCTCGGCAATCTTCCGGGCACCATGAAGAGCCGCGTGGGCGCAGGCAAAAAGGTGGCGATGGAGCAGAACAAGATGAAGACGAAGACCGAGCAGGCGGTCATGAAAGGTCTTGTGTGGCTGCAGAAAAACCAAAATGCCGACGGCTCTTGGGGCGACAGCACGAAGGGTGCGATGACGGGATTCGCGCTGCTGTGCTTTCTCGGTCACGGCGAGACGCCCGAGTCGGAGCAATTCGGCCTCACGGTCAACAAGGCCGTGCAGTGGATCATTGACAACGGCACCAAGTCCGAGGGCCGCCTGCACATGGCGACCACTTTCACCCAGAGTGGCGTGTATGAGCACGGGATCTGCACTTACGCGCTCGGCGAATATTATACGATGACGCAGGACGAGCGGGTGAAGGAACTTTTCAAACAAGCCGTCGGCTACATCGTGCAGGGCCAGGGCCCCGGCGGTGGCTGGATGTATTCGTACGACAAAACGGCGGACGATCTCTCCGTGAGCGGCTGGCAGATTCAGGCGCTGAAAGCCGCGCATCTCAGCAAGCTCGAGATTTATGGAGTGGACGAAGCGCTCAACAAAGCCATCGCCTACATCGAGCGCGTGAAGGGGCCGAAAGGCGGCTACGGCTATCGCGGCCCCGCGGACAAGTACAGCCTCACCGGCGTCGGCATCCTCTGCGAACTTTTCTGGAAAGGCGAGCGCGGCATCCTCCGCAAGGGCATGGAATGGGTGCTCGAGGAAACGGAGAAAACCTATCCCGTGAAATACAAGAGCGAGCACGCCGACCTCTACGCATGGTATTATCACACGCAGGCGTGCCTCATGTTCGGCGGCAGCGCATGGACGAAATGGAACCGCTGGTTCCAGGATGAGATCTGTGACGTGCAGAGCACCGACGGAAGCTGGCCCGTCCCCGGCGGCAAAGCCGTCGGCATCCAGAGTGCGGAAAGCAAGGCCGGCCAAGTGTACCGCACCTCGCTCTGCATCCTGATGCTCGAAGTCTTCTACCGCTACATGCCGACGACGCAGGGCTGATTCGCGAAAACAATCCGCATTTTGCAAGGGCCGCGTTCCTTCCGAGCGCGGCCTTTTGCTTTTCAGAATTACACGATCTTCGAGGACGCAGATGAAATCAAACGACGAAGGGCACGAAGCGCGCGAAGGTGAAGCAGCCGCAACGATCGAGGATGGACCACGCACCTCGTCTGTTTGTGTGCGGCGTTCGCTTCCCGCGATTTTTCTTCGCGTTCTTCGCGCCCTTCGCAGTTCCCAACTGCCTCTCAAAAACTCCCACCGACTTCCCAATCTTCGATCAGCTTCTTCGGAATCTCCGCGAGGAAACGCGACGGGCGCTGCAGCGGATCGCCGTAGCCGGAATTGAACGACATGCACGGATAGCTGAGGTACAGCTCGTCCTTCGCGCGCGTCACCGCGACGTAGAAAAGCCGCCGCTCCTCCTCGATCGCCTCGGGATTTTCCAGCGAGCGGCCCGTCGGGAATTTCCCATCCGCGAGCCAAATTACGAAGACCACTTTCCACTCCAGCCCCTTCGCTTGATGTACGCTGCTCAGCGTCACGCGATCGTGCTCGTCCGCGCTCGCCGCGTTCGTGTCCATCGTCGTGAGGAGCGCAAGCTGATCGAGGAACGCCTGCGCGCTCTCATACTGCCGCGCGAAATTCGCGAGCGTGTTCAGGTCCTCGCGGCGCAGATCGTAGTTCGGAAATTTCGCGCGCGCGTAGTCGTCGTAGATCGCCTCCATCACGCTGTGGATCATCTGCGAAGGCGGCACGAGCCGCCCGCCCGGCGCGAGTTCATCGAGCGTGAGCACGCACTGCTCCCACGCCTTTTGCGCCTTCGCCGGCACCTTGAGCGGCTGCAGGATTTCCCGGATCGATGGCAACCCATCCCACGGATTCGCGATCGTCTCCGGCAGCGGCTGCGTCGGCTCATCGGGGTCTGCCGGCAACGTTGCGGCACTAGCGACGCCCGGCGTCTCTGGCATTGGCGGCTTTGGAACGTTCGACGCCGCGAGCTTCGCCAGCACGCCCTCCCACAGCGCATCCGCGCTGCGCGGCCCGACGCCCGGCATGAGCTTCACCATGCGCTTGAACGCGACCTCGTCGTGCGGATTCACGACCCATTTTAGAAACGCGCTCACGTCCTTGATGTGCGCCTGCTCGAAGAATCGCAGCCCGCTCGTGATCTCGAACGGAATGCCGCGCCGCGTGAGTTCCATTTGCAGTTCCATCGAGTGAAAATGCGCGCGGTACAGCACCGCCATCTCCTCCAGCCCCACGCCCTCGTCGTGCAGTTCGAGAATCCGCTGCGCGACGAACTGCGCCTGCTGCCCCGAGTCCGCGAGCGGGATCAGCGCCGGCTTCATCCCGCCGCCCTCGCGCGAGGCCACGAGCGTCTTTTCAAACTGATGCTCATTCGGCGCGATGACCGCATTCGCCAGTTCCAGCACCTCCGGCACCGAGCGGTAGTTCGTCTCGATCTTGTAGATTTTCGCCCCCGCGTGCCGCTTCGGAAATTCGAGGATGTTCCGGAAATCCGCGCCGCGCCACGAGTAGATGCTCTGCGCGTCGTCGCCCACGACCATCACGTTGTGATGCCGCGCCGCGAGCATCTCGATGAAGTC
>JBBQJR010000292.1:0-4339 GCA_038326125.1 Chthoniobacterales bacterium | reverse complement strand
GTCGCGCAGCGCGCTGCTGTTCAGCACGGTGTAGGCGATGAAACACGGGTAGAGAAAAGTCACCGCGACCGTGAGCAGGCTCGCATCGGCCACGCGCCGCAGACCGTGAAATCGCCGCAGCGCGAAACCGGCGGCAAGGACGACGAACGTCGGCGCAACGGCGCCAAGCAACGATCCGTAGGTGAGGTTCATCCTGCCTTGCGCCGTGCGAAATCTCCGACGCACCGGGCCCGCGTCACTCGCCAGCTTTGCGCGATCAATCCGAGAGACGCGGGAGATCGAGTTCCGAGCCGAGGCCGCGACGCGGCGTGACCGGCGACGTGATCGGCTCGTTCACGGAGGGCCGCGTCGGCGGGCGATCGGTGGGTTCGCCGCGGCCGGGCAGTTCCGTTTTCATCCGCGGACGCTCGCGCCACCCCTTTTTTTCCGGCGCACCGAGGAGCTTGAATTTTTTCTTCAGGATCACGATTTCAAACTCCGTGAGGCCGCGCGGGATCGTGATGATGCCGTCGGTCACTGGACGATCGATGAGCAAATCGGCGACTTGATGCTGCCCGGCTTTCGTCGCGACAAAAACAACGAGCGCGGAACCGCGGGTCTCGGCGCTCATCGTCTCGAGGCGCAGGCGGCCCTGCGGGTTCAGCTTGAACACGCAGCCGAATGAGCCGTCCTTTGCGGGGAAGGGCAGCACCTTTTCGATCTGCTTTTCGGTAAGGTCCGCGACACGGCTGAGGTACGCCTGCCGGTGCTGGTAGAAAAGATTCACGGGCGTCGCAAAGGCCTCGCCGTCGTTCGGATTGGCCTCGGAGTGAAAGCGCACGGTGATCTCCGGTTTCGACGACATGGCGCGGGTCGGGACGGACAGGACGAGCGACGCCATCGCGAGGAGAAAAAGCCGGAAACGCATGGCGCGCATCCTCGCGGGGCGAAATGCGATTTGCAACCCGTGAACCGCCGCGTTCAGTCTGCGGCATGATCAAACAGTGCCTCGCATTTTTCCTCGCCGCTCTCGCGTCGCTGCACGCGGCGGACGAGGCGCCGCCGAAGCCGGGATTTTTGCAGCGCACCTGGAACGCGACGAAGAGCATCGGCAAAAAAACCGCGGAGGTGCTGACACCGCGGTTCGGCGAAAAAAAAAGCGACGCACCCGTCCCGGTGCTATGGAGGGATCTCGCGGTGAACATGAAGCTGGAACCCGCGCAGGTGCGGCTGTCCGACACGCGCGCGATCGAGGTGACGGTGTCGGTCGTGAACCGCGGCAAGACCGCGGTGCATCTCGATTTCCCGACGTCGCTGCGGATGGATGTGGTCGTGAAAGCGGAGGGCGGAAAAATTATATCGCGCTGGTCGGACGATGAGCGGATCGAAAAGGAGCCGGGCATCTTGGTCATCAATCCCAACGAGCGGCTGGAGTATTCGGCGAAGATTTCCACGCGCGAGATCGCCGCGGGCCGGCCGTTTGAGATTGAGGCGTATTTTCCGAGCTACGATCGGCTGCGCGTGAGCCGCACGGTGGTGCCGGAGCGGTGAGGCGAACGGGGGCAAGGGTCCACAGTTTTTGTATGCGGCGGCGCACCGGTTTTTTTTCAGAGGGAAAAAGGCGGGCAGGATGCTACTCGCGGCTGATCACGCCGGCGGCTTCGAGCGGATGCATCCCGTGCTGAACGAGCGCGGGGGCGCTGCCGCCGGGGAACATTTTTCCGGGATTGGCGATTTCCAATGGATCGAAGGCGCGGCGCAGGCGGCGCATAAAATCAATCTCCGCGGCGCTGAACATTTCCGGAAGGTAGTCGCGCTTTTCCACGCCGATGCCGTGCTCGCCGGTGAGGCTGCCGCCCATCTCCACGCACATGCGCAGGATGCGGCCCGCGAGTTCCTCCGCGCGCGCGAGTGCGCCGGGCTCGCGGCCGTTGTAGAGGATGAGCGGGTGCAAATTTCCGTCGCCAGCGTGGAAAACATTCGCGACGCGCAGGCTGGCTGCGCGCGACATTTCGCCGATGCGCCGGAGTGCCTCGCCGAGCCGCTGGCGCGGGACCACGCCGTCCTGCACGATGAAGTCCGGCGATAGTCTGCCGAAGGCGCTGAATGCACTTTTGCGGCCTTTCCAAATCGCGAGGCGCTCGGCGGCGTTCGCGGCGACGCGCGTTTCCACGGGCTGTGATTTCGCGAGCAGCGCGTCGAGATGCACGCGCTCGGCGGCGACTTTTTCGCGCGGGCCTTCGAGTTCCACGATGAGCATCGCCTCGCAGCCGCGCGGGTAGTTGGCGTGGACGGCGGCTTCGGCTGCCTGAATCGCGAGTGCGTCCATGATTTCGATCGCGCCGGGCAGCAGACCGCTGGAAACGATTGCACTCACCGCGTCGCCCGCGTTTTCGAGCGTGCGATAGCCCGCGAGGACGGTGTGAAAGCACTCGGCGCGCGGGAGGAGTTGCAGGGTGATTTCGAGCGCGATGCCGAAGAGCCCTTCGTTGCCGACGAAGAGTCCTGTGAAGTCCGCGCCGCACTGCTCGCGGCTCGCGCCGCCGAATTCGACGACCTCGCCGGTCGCGAGCACGGCCTTGATGCCGAGGACGTGGTTCGAGGTCATGCCGTATTTCAGACAATGTGCGCCGCCGGAGTTGAATGCGACATTTCCGCCGATCGTGCAGATCGTCTGCGATGACGGATCGGGCGCGTAGTGCAGTCCGTGCGGCTCGGCGGCAAGTGTGACCTGTGTATTGATCACGCCCGGCTCGACGACGGCGATGCGCTCGCGCGGATCGAGGCGCAGGATTTTGTTGAGGCGGTTCAGCGCGATGACGATGCCATTTTCCACTGGCAGCGAGCCGCCGCTGAGGCTCGTGCCGCTGCCGCGCGCGACGAAGGGCGTGCCGGTGTCATGGCAGATGCGCACGGCGGCGATGACTTCGTCCTGCGTCTTGGGGATGATGACCGCGAGAGGCGAAGCGTGGAAGGCGGTGAGCGCATCGCTCGCGTAGGCAGCGCGCTGGACAGGCTCGCGGAGAAGGCGCTCTGGCGGGAGCAGTGCGGCGAGGCGATCGAGAACTGGCGAATGCGGGAGCATCACATGCAGAGTGTCATCCAGGCGTCGTCACGGCAAGACGACGAGTCCTGTGCTTGCCTAGCCGCACCAAATGGAGCACTTTCCACCCGTGCAAAAAAAAGCAGCCGCCGACTCGCCCGCGTCAACGCGTACGCGGAAAAGCTGCGCTTCCTGCCGCACCTGAGCGAGGACGAGAGGGTGCTTTACGCGTGGAGCCTCGCGGCGACGCCGGACGAAAGGTGGCAGCGGCACGAGAACTTTCTCCGCTCGCACGGCTTGTTCTCACACTCCGAAAGGAAAAAATTCGGTTTGTCTTCGTAGGCATGTCCGCGGCGATCCTGCAAGGGGTGCCGGCCACGACACTCGACACCGACATCTGGGTGGATGTGCCGGAGCGCCAATACATGCGGCTGATCCATTTCTCGCTGAGCCTCGGTGCGACGATGGTGCGGCAGACGGTCGTCGCACTCACCGACGGCTCACTCGTGAATTTTTGCCACCGGCTCAGTGGCGCCGCTTCTTTTCGGACCGAATATGCCCGGGTCAGTGCGGCGGAGTGGAATGGGATGGAGATCAAAGTGCTCTCGCTGGAACGCATCATCCGCAGCAAAGAGGCGGCAGGTCGCGACAAGGACATTGCGATGCTCCCGCTCTTGCGCAACATCGCCGCAAGCCGGAAGCGGCTGCGCATCCGACGCTGAGCTTCAGCGCAAAATCTCCGCGAGCGCGGCGAGGACGAGGTCCACATTTCGCTGCGTGGCGGAGTGGCCCATGAGGCCGATGCGGATCGCCTTGCCGGCCATCGGGCCGAGGCCGGCGCCGATTTCGATTCCGTATTCTTCGAGCAGGCGTTTGCGCAGCACCGCTTCGTCTTTTCCAGCGGGGGCGTGGATGCAATTCAGCGTGTGGAGCGAATGTTTCGGCACGTAGCTGAGGCCGAGTTTTTCCAGTCCGGCGCGGAGGCGCAGGTGCATCACGCGGTGGCGCTCAATGCGGGCGTCGAGTCCTTCCTCGACCACGATCGCGAGTGCTTCGCGCAGGGCGTAGGTCATGTTGATCGGCGCGGTGTGGTGATAGACGCGGCCCCCGCCGGCGCCGGGGTTCATGTAGTATTTGCGCAGCAGCGAGACATCGAGATACCACGACTGCACCTTCGTCTTCCGAGCATCCATCACAGCGATCGCGCGGTCGCTGAAGCTCACGGGTGAGAGGCCGGGTGGGCAGTTCAGACATTTTTGTGTGCCGCTGTAGATCGCGTCTATGCCCCAGTCGTCCACGCGCAGTTCGTGGCCACCG
>JBBQJR010000291.1:0-4344 GCA_038326125.1 Chthoniobacterales bacterium | reverse complement strand
GCGCAGGGCGTGCTCGTGACCGACGAGGAAGTGCGCCGCATCGTCGAGTTCGTGAGCGCGCAGGGCGACCAGTGTTTTGAATCCGAGATTCACCGGAAGCTCGAATCCGTGGGCGACGCTGACGAACAGGATGAAGTCAGCGAGGAGGACGAGGAGATCGTGCAAAAATGCCTCGAAGTCATGCAGCAGGAAGGCAAGGCGAGCACGTCGCTTTTCCAGCGGCGGCTGCGGCTCGGCTACACGCGGGCGGCGCGCATTCTCGACATCTTGGAGGACCGCGGCTACGTTGGCCCCGGCGACGGCGCGAAACCGCGTGAGATTTTGCGCCAGCCGGACGACTTGTAAAAATGGATCACGACTTTGGAAAGCATCTGCAACAGGCGCGCACGGATCGCGGGTTGAGCCTTGAGCAGGCGGCGGCGGCGGTGCGCATTCGCTCGACTTTTTTGCGCGCGCTCGAGGCGAGCGACCTCACGAAATTCCCGAACGCGGCGTACGCGAAAAGTTTTCTGCTCATGTACGGGCGCTACCTCGGCGTGGATTTGAAATCCGTCGCGGCGCAGATCGACACGAGCACGCAGATGAAAGTGGAGGGCTACCAATATCTCACGAATCGCGCCGAGCAGCCGAAGGCGAAGCCGGAGCCGGAGATGAGTTTCAGCATGGCGCCGGAGCCGAAATCCTCCGGCTCGTGGCTGCCGCTGCTCGTGCTTGGAGGGACGGTGGCCGTGGCGGTGATCGGGTTCGTTTTGTGGAGCAACATGAACCGCCTCGGCGAACGTCCACCCGCGCCGTCGCCGAAAAATCCGACGCCCGTCGTGCCTGTCGTGGCCGTTGAGCCGCTCGCAAAAATTCCCCAGCCCGCGCCAGCCCAGGCGGCTGCGCCGCGCGAGCCCGAGCCGCCCCGGCCCGCGTTGATTTCTGCGCCGGACAACGGCGGCCCGGCGGTCGCGGGCGATGCGGAAATCCCGCGCGCGCGCCCCATTTCTCCCGTCGGAAAAATCGCGGCGACGGACTCCGACCTCCTCGCCGAAATGAGCCCGCCGAAGCCGCGCCTCGTGACGCGGCCTCCGGGCACGCCGCCGCGCGCGGCGCTGATCGGCGAGCCCGCGAACATCGAGGAAGAAGGCGGCGCGGCGGCGGCGAATGCCGACGTGACTGTCCTCGAGCCGAAGCGGAAAAGCTGGGTCATCGTCCGCAACGGTCCCGGCGGGCAGGTGCTGTTCGAGGATTATCTCTACCCGGGCGCGAAGCCGCTGCGGCTGCCGTCGGGGCGCTATTTCATCGAGCTGCGCGACTCCGGCGCGGTGGAGATTACGCACAAAGGCCAGCGCATCGGCTACTCATCGCCGGGCGTGGTGGTGGAGTGATGCCGTCGTGACGTGACGCGATCACGCAGGGCATGCCTCGGGTAGCGCGGGCGTCGCGCCTGCCGTCTTCCGCGTCTCGCGGAAGACACTCGGACGTCTTTGTGCATGACCACGCCGAGCGACGTCCGCCGGGTGCTGCGCGAGACGCGCCGCACGGCAAGCGGGACGCCCGCGCTACCCGAGGCACGCCGTCGTGCTGCCTCGCGCGTGATGCGGGGTTCGTGCCATCCGCGGAAGGCCAAGGTGGCGCAATGCAACTCGCGCTTTGCCCTTGAGAAATGGCGCTGCGGTTGGCGACTCTCCGCGGATGAAAGCACGCCCTTGCACTGCGGTGATCGAAAATGTGAGCCCGCTCGTGGACGCGGGGCGCTACCCGATCAAGCGCACGGTGGGCGAGCTGGTCGAGGTGAGCGCGGACATTTTCAAGGACGGCCACGATGTGCTGAGCGCGGTGCTGAAATGGCGGAAAGTCGGCGCGAAACGCTGGCACGAAACCGTGATGGAATGCACAGACCAGTGGACGCAGGATGCGTGGCGCGGGGGTTTCACCGTGCTGGAGATGGGCGCGAATGAGTTCACAATCGAGGCGTGGGGCGACACTTGGAAATCGTGGCAGCACGAGTGGCACATGAAGTTCGACGCCGCGCAGCCGGATCTGAAAAGCGAGACGCTCGAAGGTGCGGGCATCATCGAAAAAGCGGCGCGGCTCGCGACGCTGCGCAAGAGCAAGGCCGACGCGGAATGGCTGCGCGGGGTCGCCAAGGAGATCAAGGAATCCGCGCCGGAGCAGGTGAACGAACTCGTGCATGATTCGGAACTCGACGCGCTGATGTGGCTGCACGGTGACCGCTCGGTGAGCACGGAGTTCGTGCTCGCGTTCGCGGAGACGCAGGAACTTCTGCCGGAAAAGGCGAGGCCCGATCTGCGGCATCCGCGCGTGTGGGTGGATCGCGAGCGCGGCGGATTTTCCTCGTGGTATGAATTTTTTCCCCGCAGCGCGGAGGGGCATGCGGATCGCGGCTCGACGTTCCGCGAATGCCTCGCCCGCGTGGACGATGCGCGCGCGATGGGCTTCGACGTGATCTATTTTCCGCCGATCCATCCGGTCGGAATCACCGCGCGCAAGGGGCGGAACAACTCGGTGAGCTGCGAGCCGGGTGAGCCGGGCGTGCCGTACGCGATTGGCAACCGGCAACAGGGCTGCCCGAATGGCGGCGGGCACAAGGATGTCGCGCCGGAACTCGGCACGCTCGCGGATTTCGACTGGCTCGTGGCGGAAATCCACGCGCGCGGGATGGAGGTGGCGATTGATTTTGCGATCAACTGCTCGCCGGATCATCCGTACGTCCACGACCACCCCGAGTGGTTTTTCAAGCGGCCGGATGGCACGATCAAGTACGCGGAAAATCCGCCGAAAAAGTATCAGGACGTCTATCCGCTGAACTTTCACAATCCGACGTGGCGCGAGCTGTGGAACGAGCTCACGAGTATCATCGAATTCTGGTGCGCGCGCGGCGTCCGCATTTTCCGCGTGGACAATCCGCACACGAAGCCGGTGCATTTTTGGGAATACCTGATCGGCCGCGTGCAGCGGAAATTTCCCGACGCGATGTTTCTGAGCGAGGCGTTCACGCGTCCGAAAATGATGCGCGCGCTGGCGAAGGTCGGCTTCACGCACAGCTACACGTACTTCACGTGGCGCAACACGAAGCAGGGCCTCACCGAGTACTTCACGGAGCTCGCGCACAGCCCGGCGGCGGAATACATGCGCGCGAATCTGTGGCCGAACACGCCGGACATTTTGCCGAGCTACCTGCAGTTTGGTGGCCGCGCGGCATTTATGGTGCGCGCGATTCTTTCGGCCACGCTCGCGCCGGTGTACGGCATCTACAGCGGGTTCGAGCTTTGCGAAAATGCGGGCCTCGCGCCGAGCGATTGGAATGCGGCGGGCGATGTGCGGCGGTTTCTCGAGCTGTGCGACGGCGACTACAAGCAGCTCGCGCGCGAGGAGTATCTCGACAGCGAGAAGTATCAGTTCAAGGGCCGCGACTGGAATGCGCCGGGAAACATCAAGCCGCTCATCACGCGGTTGAATGAAATCCGGCGCGAAAATCCTGCGCTGCAGCGCGCGAGGAATCTGCACTTTCAGCAGGCGGACAATGAATTCATTCTCGCTTGGTCGAAGAGCGAGGGCGGCAATCACCTGCTGATCGTGGTGAACCTCAACGCGTGGTACGCCGAGGAGGCGGCGGTGCATGTCCCGCTCGAGGAATTCGGTCTGCGCGACGAGGAGCCGTACGAAATGGAAGACCTGCTCAGCGGCGAACGCTACGCGTGGAATGGACGTGCGAATTTTGTGCGCCTCGTCCCCGGCGTCACCCCTGGCCATGTGCTGCGGCTCGCGCGCTGATCCGAATGCAGTTGAAAATCGAATCGAGGCAAACCGACGGCCAAAGACCACTCGCGTCTGCGCCCCCCGCGGCGCGGCTCACCGGAGTCGCTGAAATCGAAGTCTTCCGACTTTGTCCTGCTCCTGCTCGCTCTCTGCTTCGGCGTTCGGGAGCAAGCGCAGGATGATGAGAAAGCGTCGCCAGATTGGATTTGAACCCCGGCCAAAATCACGCTCGCCCGGACCGTTCTTTCGGATAAACGGGACGGCGAATCGCCCGCGCCCGCATTTGCGCGGGTCGCGGTACCCACCCCCCCTTCTGCCATGGCTAACAATGGAATCAACGGAACGATCGGCATGGCGAGCAATGCCGGCCGGTGCGCGATGGATGAAGGCGCGGCGTGCAGGCGCCGCTTTTCGCCGCTCGCGGCCACCATGTTCCTCTGGATGTTCCTCGTCGCGGGGACGGGCCGTGCGCTCGCGGCTGTGCCCGAATTCACCGAGGAAGAAGGCCAGTGGCTCGCGACGAAGCCCACGCTCGCTGTCGGCGTGGATCCGCTCTGGCCTCCATTTTCCACGGTGGAC
>JBBQJR010000290.1:0-4367 GCA_038326125.1 Chthoniobacterales bacterium | reverse complement strand
CGAAATTCGTGCAGGAACTTGCGTACGAAAAATCCTCAAACGCCGACGCGAAGTATCTCGAGCGTTTCATCACCGGCATCGTGGACGCCGTCGCCGCGGCGGATTCCGGGAAAGTGGACGCGCTGCTTAGCTTCGGCACCGGCAAGGCGGAGGGCGTCGCCTTCAACCGCCGCCAGCGCATGAAAAACGGCCTCAGCTTTTCGCACGCCGGCCGCGGCAATCCCGACATCCTCGGATACGCGGGCCCGGTCGATCCCGAAGTCTCGACGATCGGCGCGTGGAGCAAGGACGGCAAGCCGCTCGGCGTCATCGTGAATTTCGCCTGCCACGCGACCACGGGACCGACGGCATTTTCCGCAAACTGGATCTATTTCCTCGAGCGCACCGTGCGCGGCGGACTCGGCGCGGATGGTGCAAATGTGCCCGTCGTCTTCCTCCAAGGCTGCTGCGGCGACATCACGCAGGTGGATAATCTCGATCCTTTCGCGCCGCGGCCCGGCGACTACTACGGCCAGCTCATCGGCGGCAGCGTCGGTGCGGAAGCGCTGAAAATTTTGTTCCGCGCGGATCGCAGCGCGGGGCCGTTTGCCGTCGAGGCGAAAGTGAAAACGTGGAAAGTGAAACGTCGCGTGCCGGACCCCGCGCGTGTGCAGCGCTGCCTCGCGGACACGCAGAAAAATCCGAAGGAGGTCGGCGCGACCGAGTGGACTTTTGCGAAAGAGATCGTGCTGCTCGATGCGCTCATCGCGCAGCAGCCCGAAGTCGAAGTGGAAGTGCAGGCCGTGCAGGTCGGACCCGCGGTGTTCATTACGAACGAGGCGGAATTTTTCGTGGAGTACGGGCTCGATTTAAAAAAACGCAGCAACTTCAAAATGACGATCCCCGTGGAACTCGCGAACGGCTGCGTCGGCTACGTGCCGACCGAGGAGGCGTTCGGCCCGCACGGTGGCGGCTACGAGACGCGGCTCACGAGCTACTCGAATCTCGAACCCACCGCCGGCCGGCAATTCGTGGACGCCGGATTGGAACTCGCGCGCCAGTTCACGCCCTCGCCCTTCCCCGAAGCCGCCAAGGCCCTGCCGCCCCGCGGTGGCTGGCCCTACGGCTCCGTCCCGCCCGAGTTGAAGTAGAGCTGCGGCTCCCGGATTTGCGCATCGTGCCTGCAGTTTCGCGCTCCGCAGTTCCGTTGAACGGCGAGTCGCTCTAGCTGCCGGGCGTCGCGGGCTTGGCCGTCTCCGCAGTTTGCGGGAGCGAATGCACCGCCTCGGAGGAACCGCCGAAGAAACGCTGAAACAAAGTGCGCGAGGCGGATTTGCCCGTCTCCTCCTCGTGGAGTTCCTGCCACGCAGTCTGCTTCGCCTGCTCCCACGGCGCGGCAAATCCCGGTGCGGCGACGGTCATTTTTTTCTCCGCGCGCGCAAAAATTTCGAGATCGCGCGCGAGCTTCTGCTCGGGCTGCGAGGTCAGCGCCTGCACTTTCACGCGCATGTTTTCGTTCTCCTTGCGCAGCGCGTCGAGTTCCCCTTTTTGCTTCGAGACCGCGGCGGCATCGATCTCCATTTTGTCGCTGAGCATACGGCGGTAGCGCGCGTATTCGCCCTTCACGCGGACCAGATGATAGAGCGCGAGCACGAGCAGCACCGTGAGCAAGACGCAGCCGGCGCCGAGCGTGGCGGGATGAAGCAAAAAATCTTTCATGGTCGGAAAAGCGCGCGGCCCTCGTCCGCAGTTCAGGCAAAGATTTCCTCGAAACGCGAGAGCACGCCGGCCCCGGCGCGCACGATGTTGTTCGATTCGTCGAGAATCGCCACGCGCGGCCGGTGGTGCGCCGCTTCCTCGGGCGTCATCTGCGCGAAATTCATAATCGTGAGCCGGTCGCCGATGCTGCCGAGATGCGCGGTCGCGCCGTTCAGTTCGATCACGCCGGTGCCGCGCGGGCCGTAGATCACGTAGGTCTCAAAGCGCGCGCCGTTCGCCATGTTGCTCACGAGGATGCGCTCGTAGCGCAGCAGCCCCACACATTCCGCGATGTCTTCCGAGATCGTCATGCTCCCCTGGTAATCCACGCTCGCCCCGGTGACCGTGGCGCGGTGGAGCTTTGATTTCAGCAAGGTCAACTGCATCGCCGCGCAGCATCCGCAGATTCGGGAGAAATGCAAGGCCACCGTCGCGCCGGTATTGGCCTAATTTGGAAACTAGGAAGCCAGGAATGGGATGATGGAGTGCAAGTCGAACGGGCGTCCTGCTTCCATTTTCCTGATTTCATGGTTTCCAAATTCAAAAAAGGACACTGCCGTCGCGGCGCTTGTGTGGCGCGTCTGTGTGGCCAAATACAACTGGGACAAATGCTACGCTAACCCGCTGAGCGCGCCCGTGCTGTCGCCGACGAAGGGCAGGCGCACGTCCATGCGTTCGAGGAGCGACTGCCAGAGGTTCGTGATCGGCGTTTCTTTTTGCACGCGGACGTGGCGTCCGGTCTTGATCGTGCCGCCGCCGCCGCCGGCGAGGAGGAGCGGGAGGTCGTCGTGGTTGTGGCGGTCGCCGTCGCTATTGCCGCTGCCGTAGGCGATCATGCAGTGGTCGAGCAGCGTGCCGTCGCCTTCGCGGATCGATTTCAATTTGCCGAGGAGATAGGCGAACTGCGCGACGTGAAATTTGTTGATCTCGCGAATTTTCCGCAGTTTCTCCGCATCCTTGCCGTGATGCGAAAGCTCGTGGTGGCCCTCGCGCACGCCGAGTGTCGGGTAGTTTTTATTACTACCTTCATTGGCGAGGACAAACGTTCCGACGCGCGTGATGTCCGCTTGGAATGCGAGCACGAGCATGTCGGCCATGAGCTTCAGGTGTTCCGCGTAGTCGCCGGGCACGCCTTCCGGCGCTTTCACGCCGGCGGGCGGCTGGAGCGCGGGCATCTGCGCGACGCGATCCATGCGCTGCTCGACCTCGCGGATGGACGTGAAATATTCGCCGAGCTTCTGCCGGTCGCCGTAGGTGATTTTCGACGCGAGCGCGCGCGTGTCCTCGCGGATGAAATCGAGCACGCTCTTGCGCGAGGCGAGGCGATGCGCGCGCTCGGCGGTGCCCGCGGAACCGAAGAGCCGGTCGAATGCCATGCGCGGATTCACTTCCTTCGGCAGCGGTTGCGTGGGCGATTTCCACGACATCGTGGAGCTGTACACGCACGAGTAGCCGGAGTCGCAATTGCCTGCCATCGCGCTCGCCTCGCAGCCGAGTTCGAGCGAAGGCAGCCGCGTCTGTTCGCCGATGCGCGCGGCAGCGAGTTGGTCCACGGAAATGCCTGCGCGGATGTCCGTGCCGTCCGTTTTGCGCGGCTGCGCGCCGGTGAGGTACGCGGCCATCGCGCGCGCGTGATCGCCGCCGCCGTCGCCGTGCGGGCGCGCCTTGTCGGCGGTGAGGCCGCTGAGCACGAGCAGATCATTTTTCAACGGATTGAGCGCGGAGAGAATTTCGGGCAGTTCGCCCAGCTTGCCTTCCGCCGAGGGCGTCCAGTGCGCCATGTCCTTGCCATTCGGCACGTAGAGAAAAGCGAGGCGGTTCGGCGCGGTTCGTTTTGCGGTCGCGCCCGCGGCCCAAGTCGTGAGGCTGCCCATGGATTCGAGCCAGGGAAGGGCGACGGCGGTGCCGAGCCCGCGGAGCATCGCGCGGCGTGAGATTTGATGGAGCATGGAAGGACAATCTAGCGGGGAATGGAAAATTGGAAAGGGCGAGGGTGGTGCCGTGATCTGCCACCGGCAGGAAACCACAGAGGAGCACAGAGGAGCACAAAGCCTCCGTGATTCCTCCGTGCATCCTCTGTGAACTTCCGTGGTTCAAAGTAAGACGCTGTCAGTGTGTGTGCGCTGGAGGCGGAGTTGTCTTTTCAGTCGCGCCGCGGATAGTGCGCGCACGATGCGCTCCCGCATGTTCGCCGCCGCCATGCTTGCCTCCGCCCTCGCGCAGGCGGAGCCGCTTTCGCCACGCGTCGTCGAGCGCTACCGGCAGATGCTCGCGGCCAATCCCACCGAGGGCATCGCGCTCGATCGCCTGTGGAAAGGCGCGCTCGACGGCGGCTCGACGGACGAATTGTTCGGCGCTTACGCCAAGGCGGAAGATTTTTCCGGGCGGATGATTTTCGGCCTGCTGCTGCGCAAAGCCGGGCGCGACGACGAGGCGCGCGCGGCATTTGAGGTTGCGGCCAAAATGGATGCCGCCAGCGCGCTCCCGTTGCTCGCGCTCGGGCGGCTGGAGTTCGAGCGCACGCAGCCGCGCGCGGCCGCGGCGGCTTTCGAGCGGGCGCTCGCGCTTTTGCCGAAGGGCGACACCCGCGTGCAGGAAACGCTCGCGCAACTCGGCGCGGCGTGGAGCGC
>JBBQJR010000289.1:0-4443 GCA_038326125.1 Chthoniobacterales bacterium | reverse complement strand
GTGGGGCGGGGCTGCGCACGGACGTAGAGCTGGTAGCTGAACAGGCTGCGGATGAGCGGAAGCCGGACGAGGAAGCTGTTGATCGCCATGACCATTTTTCCGAAGACGCCGTTGCCAATCACCTTCGGAAAGGGCGCGGGGATGCCGCGGAGTTCGAGGACGTAGTAGCCGGTCTGCTCGAAGAGTTCGCGCAGCGAGCGGAAGGTGAAAAGCCGCGTGTGCGTGCGGTCGAGAATGCCTTTGCGCCCATAGTTAAACTGCCCGAGCAGCAGCATGAAACGCGTGACGAAGAACGCGATGTTCGCCGTGGTGAGGATGACCTCCGGGCGCCTGTGGACGGCTCTCTCGCGCAGCATTTCCATGAAGGCCTCGGGGTCTTTCAGGTGCTCGATGACATCGAGCATGAAGACCTGATCGTAGTCGGACACATCCACCGGCACGGGCTCCGCCTCGATGTCCCATTTGCGGTAGTTCACGTTCGGCTTCGCGCTGCTCTCGGGCGAGTACTGATCCAGCCCGGTGACGTGCGCGGCCTTTTCCGCCATGAGTTCCGCGACGAAGCCGCGGCCGCAGCCGATATCGAGCACGCGCGCGCCGGGGGTCACGGCTTTGAGCGCGCGCTCGTGGCTGCTGTCGTAGCCAAGTTTCAGGTCGTAGGTTTCCTCGACGGGGCCGACGTCGAACTTGCGATCGTAGAGCAGATTTTTGCTGTGGAGTTTCGCACGCACCACGGCCTTCACGCAGTCCCACGCGTACTTCATGCCGTTCACGCGGCAGATTTCATCGCCGTAAAAAGTGGGGATCGGCAGCTCGACAATCCGCATCCCCGCGAAGTGAAGCTGGATGATGATGTCCGTATCAAAATGGAAGTCGTTCGCATTGCGCTCGAACGGCAGCTTCTTCAGCGCCTCGACGGAATACAGCCGGTAGCCGCTGTGGAATTCGCTGAGTTCCGTGCCGAGCACGAAGTTCTCGAACGCGGTGAGTACCTGGTTGCCGATCCATTTGTAGAGCGGCATGCCCCCGGCGAGCGCGTCCTGCTTGCGCATCATCCGCGAGCCGAAGACCGCGTCGGCCTCACCCTTCGCGATGGGCTCGATGAGGTCGGGCAATTTTTCCGGCGCGTACTGCCCATCGCCGTGGACGAGCGCGACGATGTCGAAGCCGTTGTCAATCGCATAGCGGTAGCCGAGCTTCTGGTTGCCGCCGTAGCGCTGATTCTCCGGGTTGCGGAGAATGGTGATGCGGAAATCGCCCTCGCGATCCTCGTGCTTCAGGCCGGTGGCGAAGGTGCTGTCCTTCGACGAATCGTCAATGATGAGCACCTCGACTCCCGGACGCCGCAGCGAGGACGGGATGCGATTGAGAACCCCGGTGATGGTGGTTTCAGCATTGTAGGCGACGATGAAAATGAGGACGCGTTTCTGCGCCGGAACGGGCGTGTCGGACATGGTTGGGCGCGGGGAGAATAGCGGGACGTGTGGGGTGGTCGAGCTTTGCGAGAAGGAAGGACAAAGCCGAAAAATCAGAGTCGAAAGAGCCAGAGCGGAGAATTGATCTGCATCACGCACCCGCGAAGAACCACTTCGCCGCGGTCACGACGTTGAAACGTAGAATGTGTATGCAGGCCGTAACTGACTGGAATAATTCGCGGACCAACACCGGCGGACGGTAATTCAAAACGAGAGTCGCCACGAAACGCGATGTCGATCGGTATCAGCGTGAGAATGAAAAACGCGATCCAGATGATTCTCCTGCAGACAGCGCGTCGTGCCTTCGGAAGAAAACAGAGGACGACGAGACCGATGCCGACAAATGCCAAAGCAGAAAGACGAAATTCGAATACCACGAACCAAAAGACGACCAATGCTACCTTGAATATAAAATCGACGGTGAATGCGAAGATGCTCGGCCTAGACTGAACTGTGTCCATTGGCATTTCAACTGAGCAGGAAGCACACGGCATACTTCATCATCACTCACGGCGCGGCCTTGATCACATTTTGCAGCCGCAGCAAATCCGTCGGCACAGTCTCGCAGATCGGGAGCGCGGCGTCAGGCGTTTCGTTGAATGACAGAGACGACCTCATTCGTGATTCTCCTGAGCGATCCGGCGCTGAGCACGCCAGCCTCGGAAACGAAAAGGCTCTCGTGTGCTGTGAAGAGCTTGGCCGGACGGGCATAGCTCACAAGCCGAAGGCTGCCCTGCCCGAAATCATCGTCCGTCAGTTCCACGGCGCGGGCGTCCGCATACGGCTTGCTCGTGACCTGGCAGAGAATCCAGTCGCCGCGCTCCGCATTGGCAAGCACCACCGCAGGCCGACGCTTCGACTGCGACAAATCTGAAAACGGGAACGGAACGAGAACTACTGAGCCTGCTGCAGGTGTGACCATGCGGCGTCCTCCTCGGGGCGGTTCCAGTCCTCAGCGAGGGAAGCCTCGCTCAGCGGCGCCGTCTCGTGCGCCTCCGAAGGCTCGTCGGCCAGAATCGTGACCAGCGCCCGATGGCGGCGATCGAGTTGGACGGGTTCGAGCAGATGCACTGCGCCGCGCTCGTCAACGATGGCTTCGACGGTCTGAATCATAGGGCGAGAATACGCTCTGCTGATTGCGGGACAAGCGGAGAAACACCGCGCATCCCGTCAGCCCGCGTTCTTGATGACATTTTGCAAGCGCAGCAAATGCGCCGGGATCGTCTCGTACAGCGGCAGCGCAGGATTTCCTGCGAGGATGGTGTATTGGCGGAATTCGTAGCCACAGAGCGCGGCGACGGCGACGGTGGCTGCGAGCCACTGCAGGCGGCCGAAGCGCGCGCACATTTCCCACACCATCGCGACCGCAGCCGTGCGCAGCGGAAGTTCCCAGATCGCCGCGTAGCGGAGATTCATGCCGTAGCGCACATTGCACATGATGAGGTAGCTCGCAGCGACGAAAACGCCGAGGAAGGCGATCTCCTTTCTCCGCCGGCCGAGGACAAAGGCCGCGCCGAGTGCCAGGCACAGGACGATGGGGCTGACGATGAGCAAATCTATGAGATAACGGTGCCACGGGCCGTCGCCGGTGAGCCGGGCGTAGGGGAGATTCTGCGCCTTGGCGACGAGCGTCTGGTAAATCTCGATGAATGGCCCGATGCCACCGGCCATCGCGACGAGCAGCGCGACGCCGAGCAACGGCCCGGCGATGCTCACGGCGAGGAAGCGACGCGTGACCGTGCCGCAACGGAGCCAGCGGTTCGCGAGGACGACGGCAGCGAGACCGCAATAGACGAAGAACGCATTCTCCTTGGTCATCACCATGAGGGCGAGGCAGACGCCGTGCGCCGCCAGCCATGGGACGCTGCGCGGATTGCGCAGGCATTCCCACGTCGTCCACAGGCACATCGCGGCCCAGAAAGCGAAGAAGCCGTCCACGAACGCGTGCTGGCTGAGGTGAAGCTGGAGCGGGTCGCAGGCCATCAGCGCGAGGACGGCGAGGCCCGCGAAACGGCCGGCGGCGCGCAGCGCAAACAGGCCGCCGGCCACCATGAGCAGCACGGAGAAAAGGCACGCCACGTTGCGCAGCGAGGCCAGCGCCGGGTCGCGGCGGTTCGGGTCCTGCCCGCGATCCTCCGGCAGCGGACGTTGCTTGAGTTCCGCCAGCGAGAGCGGCGGAGCGGAGCCGAACTGCACGTTTTTCCACAGCCACGATGTGTAGATGTAGAGGAAGCGCGTGGGCGGCAGCTCGCATTCTGTTTCCGCGAGGCGCTGCGACTGGAGGAAGAATTCCGTGAGCCCCGGCATCGCCGCTGCGCCGGAGCCGTTCAGCTTCATCGTGTAGCCCTTCATGGACTGATCGCGCTGGAAGACGCTGACGGTCTGCTTCCCGCCGTCCATCATGTTCACGTAGCGGCGGTAGATGACCTGATCGAAAGCGGTGTCGCGATACGCCGCGGGAAACGTGATCCGCACTCCCGCGCCGACGATGGCGATGAGTGCAAAAAATATCCAGAAGACGCGCGGCGTGAGGACGGGCGCATGTGCGGCGGGCTGTGCAGGGTCGGGCATGGTTGGGCTGTGGGCAGGCACTCCTAAGCAATCCTCCTGCCCCGGACCGGCCGCAATCGCTGGAGAGGGGGTTTCGTTTTCGGAGGCAGCCGACAATGAGACGGTCGCAGAGACTGCCGCCGTCTTCCACATTTTCGGCAAAATCCAGATGAGGAACGCAATCAGCGTCACCCACGGCACGAGGCTCCACGGTCCCCACGTGGCGATGTGCTGATTCGTCGAGATTCCGCGATGCCAGGGAAGTCCGCCGGAAATCGTGTTGTAAAATGCGAAGAGAAAAATCGCAGCCGCTCCGGTGATCGCCGCAAACCAGCGCGCCGATGCCATGAGGACGAATGGCGCGAGCCATACAAAATACTGGGGAGCCACGCCGACCGCGAAGACGAAGAATACCGCCCAC
>JBBQJR010000288.1:0-4452 GCA_038326125.1 Chthoniobacterales bacterium | reverse complement strand
GCACTTGGTGCTCTGCGTGCCGCTGTCAATGCCGAGAGTGATCATGGATGTCGCGGCATACTCCGCGCGGCGGGCGGGGCGGCTCAATGAGAAAATCGGCGCGCGACGTTTTGCGGCCTTCCGTGTGGTGGCGAGCGAGGCGGCGGAGAAGGTGTGCGGAATGCTGGAAATTTTTTCCCCCGCGCCATCCCGCCGCCTCCGCCCGTCCTGCCGCGCGAGGTTGAAAAAACCTCGCCTACTTTGGCCGCGCGCCACTTGCGGATTTTTCGGAGGCTGCGCACTTTGGAGGCGATGGAGATGCGCGCGCGGTTTAGTCTGGGCTTGGATTTTCCTGCGGCGAATCCCAGCCTGCGGGACTCATGCGTCGCCTGCTCATCGCCACGAAGAATGCTCACAAGACCGCGGAGATCCGCGCGATTCTCGGCGCTGCTTGGGAGGTGAGCGACCTCACGGCGCATCCCGGGGTGGCGGCACCGGAGGAGACGGGCGCGACTTTCGAGGAAAATGCGCGCATCAAGGCCGAGGCGGCATCGCGCGTGTTTGCGGGCGTGGTGCTGAGCGATGATTCCGGCCTCGAAGTGGACGCGCTCGGCGGTGAGCCCGGCGTGCAGAGCGCGCTCTACGCGGGCACGCACGGCGACGACGCGGCGAACCGCGCGCGGCTGAAACGTGAGCTGCTCGCGTGCAGCGCAGCGCAGCCGTGGCGCGCGAGATTCCGGTGCGCGATGGCGATCGCGCAGGCCGGCCGGACGCTCGCGGTTTGCGAGGGCCGCGTGGAGGGACGCGTGCTCGCGGAGGAATCCGGCGCGGGCGGTTTCGGCTACGACGCGATGTTTGTGCCGGACGGATTTTCGGGGACGTTCGGCGAACTGCCGGCGGAAATAAAAAACACGCTGAGCCACCGCGCGCGCGCGCTCGAAAAAGCGGCGGCGTTTTTTGCGAAGCTGCCATCCGGCGCTCCGATTGTGTGAGTGCAAGCCGGACGTCCGCATGACTGGGCCGGGGGATCCGCCGAGGAACGCAGAGGCACGCGGCGATTTTTTGCAAGGCATCTGCGTCATCCGCGTTCGTCGGCGGGGCACGCGATTTTTTCCGCAGGGGACCGGTGCTGCGGGGTGCCGGGTGCAAGCGTGGAGCGCGCCATGTTTTCGCCAGGGAAAAAATCGCGCCCGTGCGCGTTTCGCGCAGATTTTCATTGTCAGCCGCCGGGGGGCTGCAAGA
Source organism: Chthoniobacterales bacterium (assembly GCA_038326125.1). GTDB lineage: Bacteria > Verrucomicrobiota > Verrucomicrobiia > Chthoniobacterales > Chthoniobacteraceae > SXWH01. Next base: position 3,231 of record JBBQJR010000288.1, on the reverse strand, counting down.
CTGGCCGAGTGACATTTGCGTTACGGCAAAAGCAAGTGTTGCCAAATTTGCCCGCGCCCCATAGCAATTCCACCCTTGCCCTCGAATCACCGCTTATTTTTCCCTGCCATGAAGTCGAAAACCGCTGCTCCTCCCTCTCTCCACCACCGAAATTTTCCCCTCGCCATCGTCTTTCTCGCGAGCTGTTCGTGGGCGGAGGTGACGCTGGCGCAGGATCCTGCGGTGGCCCCCGCGATCGACGCTGCGGCGGTGCCGGCCACGAGCCCTGTGCTGGAGCCAAAAACTTCCGGCGACGTGGCGGGTGACACCGCTGCGGCGACTCGCTCGAAGAAGAGCAATCCTTTCCGCACCGGCGAATCCACGCGCAGCCGCGCGAAAAAATCGCCCTTTGCCTACGACTCGGGCGACACGGGCGACACGGATGTCTCGACGAGGAGGGTCGCGCGGCGCACGACCGATCTGGAGGTGGACGCGGAAACACCCGCGGAGACTTCGGGCCGCGAAGCTGGCGGCGAGCCGCGTTTTGTGGCGTCGGGTTTTTACGGGCAGAGCCCGCGCGTGATCACGCCGGGGCAGGGGCAGTTCGCGCGGCCAAAATACCGCTTCGGACTTTCTGTCGGCATCGGCTACGACGACAATCCGGATCAGACGACGACGGCAAATCTCGGCGCGATTGGCCGGCCGCGCTCGCGGAGCGGATTCACGAATGTGAACGGCCACTTCGACGCGCAGTGGCTCACGCCGCGGACGGTTTTCACGGTGAATCTCGAGGCGGGCGGCGACTTTTATTGGGACCGGCCGGGGAACAGCACGGATGGCAATGTGCGCCTGAGCGTGCTCTATTTGAACAAGATCGATCCGCTCACGCAAGTGACGGCGAACGGCAGCTTCGCGTATCTCTCGCAGCCGGACTACTCGAACGTCTTCGCCTCGCAGAATCAGTCGGGCGGCGATTATTTCACCGGCTCCACGAAGTTCGACCTGAGCCACCGCTGGACGCCGCATTTCAGCACGACGACGAGCGCATCGGTGAACCTGCTGGAGTACGTGAATGACAACGCCGCGGCGCTCTCGAACAGCTACCTTTCGTACGTCTTCGGCAATGAGTTTCGCTTCCAATCCTCGCCGCACCTCACCTATGTCGCCGAAGGGCGCTTCGGCATTGACGACTACATCAACAGCGACTCGCTCAGTTCCAAGACCGCGTATGCACTGGGCGGCGTGGACTGGATTGCGTCGCGCCACCTCACGGCGAATTTCCGCGCGGGCGCTTCCTTCCGCTCGTTCGACATCGGCGGCAGCAGTTCCGCGCCGTATGCAGAGCTTTCGGTGAACTATCTCACGGGCCGGCATTCCACGCTCTCGGCGAATTTTCGCTACGGATACGAGCAGTCCACGACGGCGGGCGACGAGAATCTGTCTTACCGTTTCGGTCTCCTTTACCAGCAGGCATTCACCTCGCGTTTCTCCGCGAATACGGGCGTCAATTTCGTCCACACCGACTACAATCCGCGCCTCGGCTCCGGCAGTTCGACCGATGTGGTGGATGCGAATTTCGGAGTGCAGTATCGCCTCGACCGGCATTTCGTCCTCGGTGCGCGCTACAGCTACACGGTGCAGGACAGCTCGACCGGCCAGCAGGATTTCGACCGGAATCGCGTCCTCTTCAGCGTCCAGTACGAGTACTAGGAAAGCGCACCGCGCTCGCGGGTGCCGCACTCTTCCGTTGCGCGCGGTGGCGACGCGTGGTTTCTTTCCCGCCCTCCCGTCGGCCACGAATCTCGCACCGCTCACACCCACGTCCCATGACTGAATCCACCGAGGCAAAACTTCATTTTCTCGACTACTGGCGCGTGATCAAACTGCGCCTCGGCCTCATCCTGCTGACCTTCTTTTTGGTCATGGTGACGGCGGGCGTCTATGTCTATTTTCTCCCGCGCCAGTACTACTCGCAGGTGACGGTGGAAATCAAGCCGGACACGTTCAACCGCGGCACGAATATCGGCGAATCCGCCTCCTCGGGCAGGACGGATCCGCAGTTTCTCGAAACGCAATTTCAAGTCATCAAAAAGGCCGAGATTCTCAATCCCGTGATCGAGAAACTCGACCTCGTCAAAAAGCTCTCGCCACCCGGAATGACCATGCCGATGCAGTGGGTCACCGAATCGCTCGCCCGCAGCATCATCGTCACGCAGCAGCGGAACACCACGCTCGTGGAAATCGGCGTCTATCACACTGACAAGCAGCTCGCCGCCGACATCGCGAATACCATTGCGATCACTTATCGCGACAAGCGCATCGAGGAATCGCGTAAGAACATCGATCAGACGCTCGCCGAGATGAAGGACGAGCTGAAAACCAAGCGCACCGAGGTGGCGCAGCTCTTCCAGGACGCTTCGCACATTCGCCAGGAAGACAGCGTCGTGGATCCCGATCCGGAGAGTTCCAACGCGCAGCTCTCGATCACTTCCGATCGAGTGTCCGTGGGCGCGGAAGCGGTCGCGGTGGACACCCGTGCCAAGGTCGATCAATTGCGCAGCCAGCTTTCGCGCATCGAGCAATTGAAGCCGGACGAACTCATGGAGGCGCTGCGGATGCTGAACATCAGCGACTTGACCGTGGAAAAAACCGTGAGCCTTTTGCAGGATGCCAAGGCCGAGGAGGCAAAGTTTCTCAGCGCGGGACTCGGGGAAAATCATCCGCGGATGAAGTCGCTGCGCGCGCAAGTGGTCGTCTATACGAAAACGCTGAGCGACGCGCTCGAAGGCATCCGGCGCTCGCAGCGGATCAAGCTCGGCATCGAGGAAAACACGCTCAAGACGTACGACGAGCAGATGAAGGCACGCCACGAGACGCAGATCGCCGAGAAGACGACGACCAATCGCTATGTGGAAAAAAAGTCGGGCTACCTCATGGCCAAGCAGCTTTTGCTCAGCATGGAGCAGCGCTATGAGCAGGCGCGATTTGAGCAGACCTTCTCGCAGGTGCCGGTGAAAATCTGGCAGCGCGCGCTGCCCGGGCTTTATCCGGAAAAGCCGAGCGTCATCCTCTACATGATCCTCGCCGCCGCGCTCGGCGTGGTCGCCGGCATCGGCCTCGCGTTCTTCATCGAGTACCTCGACACTTCGGTGAAGACGGTGGACGACATCGAGAAGCATCTCGGCCTGCCCGTGCTCGCCGTCATCCCAACGGACATCATGATTTTGCTCCAGCAATAGCGCGACACCGCCG
>JBBQJR010000287.1:0-4459 GCA_038326125.1 Chthoniobacterales bacterium | reverse complement strand
CTACGATCTGCTCGGCGGCCTCTTCACCGCGATGAACAGGCCCGGCGGCAACGCCGGTGGCCGCTACAAGGGCGTGCCTTACTTCAATGGCGGCGTCTTCAGCACCCTCGCCGAAATCGAACTCACCAGCCCGGAGATCGTCATCCTCCGCGAATGCTCCCTCCACGACTGGTCAAAGGTGCAGCCGGAAATCTTCGGCACCGTCTTCGAGCAGACGCTCGGCAAGGAGAGCGCCACGCGCAGGGCGCGCACTTCACCCATCCCGCCGACATCATGAAGATCATCGGGCCCCGCCATCGTCCAGCCTTGGCGCGAACTGGAAACGATGCTGGCAACGCCCGCACTGCGAAGTAACATCGTTCCATGAAACCACTCGAACGCATCACCGTCGAACCCGGTAAATGTGGCGGACGCCCCTGCATCCGCGGCACCCGTTTTCGCGTCATGGATTTGCTCGAGCTTCTCGCTGCCGGCGCCTCGCACGACGAGATTCTTCGCGATTACGCGTTTCTTGAGTCGGAGGACATCCAGGCCGCCCTTCTCTATTCCGCCCGGCAGGCCGATCATGTGGTCCTCACCGGCGCGTGAAGTTCATCGTGGACAACCAGCTTCCCGCCGCGCTCGCCCGCTGGCTCGTGGCTCGCGGCGCAGATGCCGTCCACGTCCTTGATCTCGCGCTGGACATCGCACCCGACACGGACATCTGGAGCCGTGCCGCTGCGAAAGGGCGTGTCGTTGTTTCAAAGGACGAAGATTTCTTTCACCTCGCCAACCGCGATGGCGACACCGGACGACTTCTCTGGGTGCGCTTGGGCAACTGCCGCACTCCGGCCTTGCTCGCCCGGTTCGAAGCCGCATGGCCCGGCATCGAAAAATCTTTCGCCGCCGGGCACCGAATCGTTTTCCTGTTATGAGCCCCGCGTGTGGTCACGCTCTCGTACGGGGACAAACTAGCGCGGCGTCGAGCGCCCGCTCGCGCAGCGCTTCATCCTCCACATTCGAAAGATATGAAACCCTCTCTTACGGTCGAAACATTAACCTTTAGTGATGGGACGACAGTCACCATGGCGAAAGGCGACTTGCTGCTCATCGTTGGCCCAAATAACGCCGGCAAGAGCCGCGCGCTCCGTGATGTTTTTAGCCGGATGCAGGATAACTCGCCAACACAGGTCATCCGCACAGTGAAGAGTCGGCGTCAAGGAACCCATGAAGATGTGTTGGCACACATCGAGGCGCTAGGCTGCGTCCGGGAAGGAGCCTCGAGAACGGTGAGTTTCCGCGACGTCAACTTCCAAACGCAGCACCTCGCTCATTTCTGGCAACTGCCTGAAGGGCCCGGCCAAGCAACGGGGATCTTCGCGACGCTGATCAACACTGAAGAGCGTCTTAAGACGTGCATGCCAGCGCCGAACATTTCATTTACCGAGCAGTCGCTAAGTCACCCGATTCAGTTTCTCGCCCGCGATGACAGCCTAGAAAGCCGGATTTCGACTTATTTCAAAGCCGCCTTCGATAAGGACCTCGTGGTTCATCGTAATGCTGGAGCAAAGATACCACTTTATTGCGGAGTGCGACCCCTGCCACCTCCCTGGAAAGGACCGCGTTTCCATCGAATATGTTCGAGAGGTCGAAAAGCTAGAGCCAGTTCACGAGCAGGGCGACGGAATCCGCAGCTACATTGGCGTACTGTTGCAAGTTACCGTTGGCGAATGGTCGCTAATCCTGCTCGACGAACCGGAGGCATTTCTCCACCCGCCGCAGGCGCGCCTACTCGGAACGGTGCTCGCTAAGGATAAAGCGGCTGAGGGACAGACAATCATCGCAACTCACAGCGGCGACTTCCTCAAAGGCGTTCTTGATGCTGGGAATGCGCGAACCCGCGTGCTTCGCCTTACTCGCGACGGGAACGTCAATCGCGTGAACGAATTGCAGGCCACGGAAATTCAGGAGCTATGGAAAGACCCGCTCCTGCGCTACTCCAACGTCTTGGATGGTCTCTTTCACGAGGCGGTAATCCTTTGCGAGAGTGACTCCGACTGTCTCCTCTATGGAGCGGTGCTTGACGAGCTTTGCCAAAACGACGCGACGCTGCGCCGACCAGATTTGCTCTTTCTGCACTGCGGCGGGAAAGACCGCATGCCGGTTGTGATTCGCGCTTTGAAACGCGTTGGTGTCCCAATTTCGACCGTGGCGGATTATGATGTGCTCAGCGCCGAACATCCGCTGCGATCCATCGTCGAGGCACACGGCGGGGACTGGACACAAATCGAACCGCTCTGGAAGCCGATGCACCACGCCATCAGCAACAAAAGGCCGGAACTTTCGACTCAAGAAACCCGTGACGCAATTACTAGCGTCCTGAACGGCATCACGGAGCCAATTTTTCCAAAAGCGGCGGGTAAAGAAATAGACCGGCTGCTGCGGCGAGCGACACCGTGGAAGCAGGTAAAGAGCGTGGGGCTCTCCTTTCTGAAGGGACAAGACTATCGGAAAGGTGAGGAGCTTCTCGCTGCGCTTGCCGCCCTTCACATCCACGTGGTGCCGATAGGCGAGGCGGAACAGTTTTTCCCTGCAGCGGATGGGCACGGACCCGCATTCGTTGCCGACGTTTTCACGCGTGAAATGATTTCAACGGCAGCAGCCGATCAAGCAAAGCGCTTTGTTAAATCAGTCGTCTTTTCCTCGTGATTACGTCAAGCAGTGCCCCGTGCCGCCGGGCGCGAGGTGCGGCGCATCCGGGCCGAGGCGTTGCCGAAGCTCAAGGGCGGACTGCGCGCCCTCAACCGCACGCTCGAACTCCCCGGCACCAACCCGCTCAAGGACGCCCACGCCGCCCTCGATGCCGCCGTCCTCGCCGCCTACGGCTTTTCGCCGAAGGCCGACCTCTTCGCCCAACTCCTCGACCTGAACCGGCAGATCGCCACCCGCATCGAACGCGCCGCCCCCGTACCGCCCCCGTACCGCCCCCGCCATCCCGCCCGCCTTCCCGAATCCCGAATTCCTCCTGACCGAAGACTGCATCCGGCCGAGCGTGTAAGAAGTGCGTCTGGCCTCTGGAAAGTAGGTGAGGTTTGACACCTCGCGGCCGGATGGCGCGGAAGCGAAATTCAGTGGGCTTTGGAGGAGCAGTCTCCGTGTCGCTTTGCTCGCCCACGCGAGGTCGCAAACCTCGACTACTTCCGCCAGCCGAAGCTGTAGCCGGTGAGCGTGCGGACGCCTTTGCCGGGGCCTCCGGGTTTCAGCGAGGCTTCGTCGAAGAGCGCGGTGTACACGTATTTGAAATTCGGCAGCTTCTTGCGCTCGACCTTCGTGCCGATGTAGCGCTCGATTTTCCGCACGGCGTCAATTTCCCCGGCGGTGAAAATAGTGAAGGCGTCTCCTGTCTGGAGGGCGCGGCCGGTGCGGCCGATGCGGTGGACGTAGTCCTCGGGATGCAGGGGCACGTCGTAGTTGATGACGTGGCTGATGCCCGCGATGTCGAGGCCGCGCGCGGCGATGTCGGTGGCGACGAGCACTTCGTATTTGCCGCTCTTGAATCCCGCGAGAGCCTCGGTGCGCTCGCCCTGGCTGCGGTCGCTGTGCATCGCGGCGACGAGGTGGTTCATGTTCGCGAGCCGCCTCGTGACCATGTCGGCGGCGACTTTGGTCTGCGTGAAAATGAGGACGCTCTCGAAGTGCGTGGCCTCGAGCATCGCGAGGAGGAGGTCCATTTTCTGATCCTTTGCGACGGGATAAAGCGCGTGCGCGACGGTGTCGGCGGCGCTTTGGCGACGGCCGATCTCGATGGCGATGGGATCGCGGAGGATCCATTTCGTGAGCGTCTCAAGTTCGGGCGGGAGCGTGGCGGAGAAAAAGAGCGTCTGCCGATCTTTCGGCGTCTGCTTGATGATGCGCGAGACGTCGGGGAGGAAGCCCATGTCGAGCATGCGGTCCACTTCATCGAGCACGAGATGGCGGATGTCGCCGAGCTTGATCGTGCCGTCCTCCATGAAATCGAGCAGACGACCCGGCGTCGCGACGATCACGTCCGCGCCTTTCGCGAGTTCGTCGCGCTGGTTGCCGTAGCCGACGCCGCCGTGGATGATCACGGTGCGCAGACCGGTGTCCTTGCCGTAGTTGACGAAACTCTGGTGGACCTGCTGCGCCAGTTCCCGCGTGGGTTCGAGCACGAGGGCGCGCAATTTTCCGTGCTCGCCGAGCATGGTGAGGATCGGGAGGGCGAAGGCCGCGGTCTTGCCGGTGCCGGTCTGCGCGGAGCCCATCACATCTTTTCCCTGCAAAACGAGGGGCATCGCCTGCTCTTGGATTGGGGTGGCGTTGAGGTAGCCCTTGGCCTCGACCCCGCGCACGACCGCTTCGGACAGGCCGAACTCTTTGAATGTCATTAGACCTTCCCTTTACCGTGCGGGCTGGCAATCGCAACTATCATTTTGCCGCGCGCGCCGCGATGCCGCACTGT
>JBBQJR010000286.1:0-4466 GCA_038326125.1 Chthoniobacterales bacterium | reverse complement strand
TGCCGAGATTCGTCACCGTCGAGGTGGCAAAAATGGCGGTGGCCGAGCTGCTGTTTGGCACCGTCGCGGGCGTCCAGTTTGCGGCCGTATTCCAATCTCCGCTGCCGGGTTCGGAATTCCAGGTCGCCGAGGAAAGTGCTATGCCGGCGTGGCTCGGAATCTCACTCGCGAGCAGGACCGCAATGGAACCAACCAGCGGTCGCCACGCGAGACGCAAAGCGAAAGTGAGATGACGCGAAGGATTGGAATTTTTTGTCCGCCGATGAAGTGGTGCCATCCGCGCAAAGGCGATTGAACCGCTGACGATGTCAACGCAACTGTCCCCGTTTATTTTTTCCACGCCGCTCCGCGCAGGAAACGATGGTCATCGTGGAAGACGGGAGTGCCCCTCCGCTGCGCATTCTCGGGAATGCAAAAACTCCCCGTCGCAGCGCGCGAGCCAGACTTTACGGAGTAATTTCGACATTCCTCAGCCTCCCTTTTGGTCAGTATTTGGTAAGGTCGATTTTTCATCAAATCAAACAACGTCCTGGAACCCGCTAAAATAGAGGGAGGCGGAGGTGGGAGTCGAACCCCCTCGTAGAGGTTTTGCAGACCTCGGCCTTCCCACTTGGCTACTCCGCCGTGACTGAGCGCGGACTCTTAGTGAAAAGGCGCGGAGCCGTCAACGGACAAACGCCGCACTCAATTGATGAACACCACCGGCGCGGGCACGAGCCGCGTCGTCGCGCCGACCTCCGTGGTGCCTTCGCTCTGCTCGAGCGCGGCGACGAGATTGTTCTCGAAAGTGACGGACAATTTCCCCGCGGGCACCTTCACATACACGGTCGTAATGAACGGTCGCCCGAGCGCATCCTGCACCGTCGTCTCCTGCGGGATGCGCGCGTAGCGGATGAATTCCCACACCTCCTGCCGGCCCTTCGCGTCGAGCTTCGCGGATTTTTTCTGCGCCTTGCCGAGCGCGGCCGTCACCTCATCGTGCGTCATGTTCAGCGCCACCTCGCCCTTCGCGATCAGCGCATCCACCTCGCCTTTGCGCTGCGCATTTTTCCGCACACTCTCCACGAAGTCCGCCTTCAGCGGCGTGAGTCCCGTCGCCGGCACCCAGCCCGCGACGCCACCCTGCAGCGCCGTCCCGCGCACCCGCAGCGCCGTGTCGGAAATCGCGAGCACCTCCGCCGCCGAGCCGCGCCGCAGCACGCCGAGAAAATTGCCATTCGCGATCTGGCTGTGGACCGGCGCCTCGCCGATCACCGCGACCTTCACCGGCTTGATCGCGAGGTCTTCCAAATAGATTGCGCCCGCCTCGCGCGGCAGCGCGCTCGCGGCCTGGGCAGAAGTCGTGAGCAGGACGAGGGCGAGGGCGAGGAACGGGGCTTTCACGTCGGTGAAAATAGGCCGGAACGCCGCGCGGGAAAGGCGATTTATCGAGTCTGCGATCCGGCGAAAATTCGCGCTCTCGGACGAAGAAAAAAATCACGGATTTCACGGATGCCACGGATAATTTTCAGAGCGCCCCGGCCCCTCCGCGCGGCCTGGTGCAAATGCATCTCGCAGCGCCCACCGCGCGCTCTTCCATCCGTGACCATCCGTGACCATCCGTGACCATCCGTGCCATCCGTGGTCAAAAAATCTTTGGGTTGGCTGTCAGCCAAAGTTCGCACGCGGCTTCATCGTTGCGCGTCGCGCGCCGATGCGGCATCTGCGTGCGCAATGATTTCCCCGCGCTCCTCCGCCCTTTTCGCCGAAGCCCGCAAATACATTCCCGGCGGCGTGAATTCCCCCGTGCGCGCTTTCCGCGGCGTCGGCGGCGAACCGTTCTTCGTCGAGCGCGCCGCCGGCTCGCACCTCTGGGATGCGGACGGCCGCGAGCTGATTGACTACGTCGGCACGTGGGGTCCCGCGATCCTCGGCCACGCGCCGCGCGTCGTGCTCGACGCGATCAATGCGGCAGCGCAGCGCGGCGTGAGCTTCGGCATCCCGCACGCACTCGAAGTCGAGATGGCGCGCACGATTTGCGAGTGGGTGCCGTCCATCGAAAAAGTCCGCATGGTCAACATCGGCACCGAGGCCACGATGTCCTGCGTGCGCCTCGCGCGCGGCTTCACAGGACGCGACAAAATTGTGAAATTCACCGGCTGCTACCACGGCCATGTGGATTCGCTCCTCGTGAAAGCCGGCAGCGGCGCGCTCACGCACGGCACGCCGGACAGCGCCGGGGTGCCCGCCGCACTCGCCGCGCTCACCATCACTTTGCCGTACAACGATTCGGAAAAACTGCGCGCCGTCTTCGCGCAGGAGGGAAAAGCAATCGCCGCCGTGATCGTGGAATCCGTCCCCGCAAACGCGGGCCTCTATTTTCCGGAGCCGGGATTTTACGAACTCCTGCGCACGCTCTGCGCCGAGCACGAAGCGCTGATCATTTTCGACGAAGTGATGACCGGCTTCCGCCTTGCGCGCGGCGGCTACCAGCAACTCTGCGGACTGAAACCGGACCTCACCGCGCTCGGCAAAGTGATCGGCGGCGGCCTGCCCGTCGGCGCCTTCGGCGGTCGCCGCGAAATCATGGACATGCTCTCGCCCGACGGTCCCGTGTATCAGGCTGGCACGCTGAGCGGCAACCCGCTCGCGCTCGCCGCCGGCCTCGCGCAACTCCGCGAACTCGCGCGCGTGGACGGCTGGACGAAGCTCGAAGAACTCGGCGCGGACTTCGAGGCGCGCGTCCGCGCCGGGCTGAAGCGCGCGGGGCGAGACTACAATTTCCGCCGCATCGGCTCGATGTTCTGCCTCTACTTCACGAACGGCCCGGTGCGAAATCTCGAAGAGGCGTTCGCGAGTGACCGCGGCGCGTTCGCGAAATTTTTCCACGGCTGCCTCGAACGCGGCGTCTATTTTGCGCCCTCGCAATTCGAGGCCGGCTTCCTCTCGCTCGCGCACACGCCCGAGGACATCGCACGCACCGCCGACATCGCCGCCGAGGTGCTCGGAAAAATCTGAGCCTGCCATGCGAGCCGCCAGCTCGCGGAATTTGAAGAGGCGCACTGCCACCACCGTGCGGCGACGCTTGCGGAAATTCTGTTGCTCCGCAGTTCACCGCGGCAGAATTCCCGCTTCGGCTCCCTGGCAAAAACTGGTGGGCAGTGAGGGATTCGAACCCCCGACCAACTCGGTGTAAACGAGACGCTCTACCGCTGAGCTAACTGCCCCATCGCGAATAGCGACAGTGTTTTATGTGTTGCAATTTCTTTCACAATTTTCTTCTTATCCACCGTTTTTGTCCACTTAGATTCAGGTCATCGCATGAATCCGTTGTCCATCAGCAGCGCATTCGAAAAAGCGGGTGAGTGCCTGTATCGCTACAAGCCTACGGCCGGCTTCTATGCGCGTATTAAGATGCCGGGCAAGGAAATTCGTGGCAGCCTGCGAACTACCGACCGCGCACTCGCCAAGCGCTAAAGGGCGGACCTCCACCGCGATCTCGCCCGCATTGATCCCGACGCCGCAAAGGTGTCCCTTGCCGACCTGTGTGAACGTTACCTGCAGACGATCACCTACCAAAAACCGAAGACCGTCCGCAGGCGGCGTGCTGACTTCGCCCAAATCGAAATCCGCACGCTCATCGAAATCGAAGGCGGCTCTACATTCAGGGCCACCGCAACCGAACCCGGTCGTAATGGAGGTTGCCAAAAGCTTCCAAAAGACTTAGGATAGGAGTTTTTCACCCCCCTCTCTGCGTCAAAGCAATGGCGCCGATCCCGACACGCCTTATGAGATCACGCCTTTTCTCCCTTTTCAAGCCGCCGTTTCGCTTGCGAGGCTTGCTTTGTTTGATCGCCTCGCTGTTTTTGGCGCTGCCCGTCGCCGCACTGGCCGCCGGCACGTGGGCCCCTCTCGCGAATCTCCCGCCCTCCTCGGTAGGGCTGATGCTGCTGCTGCCGGATGGAACGGTGATGGCACACAACAACGGCAACTCGTCGTGGTACCGCCTCACGCCGGACAGCGCGGGACATTATTTGAACGGCACATGGACGACGCTGCAGTCCATGCACGACACGCGGCTTTACTATGCGTCGCAGGTTTTGAAGGACGGGCGGGTCTTTGTGGCGGGCGGTGAGTATGGCACGGGCTATCGGACGGGGGAGTCGTACAATCCGCTGACGAACAAATGGACGATGGCTCCGCCACCTGCGACGAGCCAGGGCTTCAGCGATTGTGATTCGACGATTCTGCCTGATGGCCGGGTACTGATCGCGCCGGTGTCGGCATCGCCTTTCCTGAGCACGATCATTTGGAATCCGACGACGAACACCTGGACGACGGGACCCTCGGTGCGGGGAAATCAAAACGAGGCCGCGTGGGTGAAGCTGCCGGACGACAGCATTCTCACGGTGGACATCGGCTCGACAAGTTCGGAGCGCTACATCCCGGCGAGCAACACGTGGATTGCGGACGCGACGGTGCCGGTG
>JBBQJR010000285.1:0-4504 GCA_038326125.1 Chthoniobacterales bacterium | reverse complement strand
CAGCAAGGCCGCCGATGTGAGGATGGAAAGCGGAATGGAAATGCACACCATCACCGTACTGCGCCAGCTTCCCAGGAACAACAGAATCATCAGCGCGGTCAGCAGCGCGGCAATCAGCGCCTCGTGCAGCACATTAGTAATCGCGTCGCGCACGAACACCGATTGATCGAAGAGCTGCTCGACAATCAAGTCCTTCGGCAGCCCGGCCATGATCTTTGCGAGCTGAGTCTTCACGCGCGCGATGATTTCGAGAGTAGAGACCGGTCCGCTCTTTAATATTGTGATCAACGCGCCGCGGCTACCGTCGTGCCTCACGATGTTGGTCTGCACCATGTAGCCGTCGCGAACGCTGGCCACATCTTTCACGCGGATGGTGGTATCGCCGGAAACCTTCACCGGCATGTCGCCGAACGCCTCCACAACCTCTGGGCTCGAATTCAACCGCACGTTGTATTCGCGTTCCCCGATCTTGGCAGTGCCTGCGGGAAGAATCAGGTTCTGCGAGCCGATGGCCGCGCTGAGGTCGGCAGCCGAGATCCCGCGCGAGAGCATCGCTTCCGGATTCATATCGATCATGATCTGCCGGATGCGGCCGCCGTAGGGGGTGGGCATGGATGCGCCCTGCACCGTGGTCAACTGAGTGCGAATAAAATTCTGACTGTAGTCGTAAATCTGCTGCTCGCTGAACGATTTGCTACTGATGCCCAACTGCAGGACGGGCACGCTCGCGGCGTTGTATTTGATGACGTATGGCGGCGTGATTCCCGGCGGCAGAATGCGCAGCAGACTCTGGCTGGCGGCCGTGATCTGCGCCACCGCCAGATCCACTTTCGCATCCGGATGAAAGTAGACGCGGACGATACTATTGCCCTGCACGGATTGCGATTCGATATGCTCGATGTCGTTAACCGATGTCGTCATGCTGCGCTCAAAACTGGTGACCACGCGCTTGGCGATGTCTTCCGGAGAGATTCCCGTGAATGTCCAGATTGCGGAGACGACGGGGATGTCAATGACAGGAAAAATGTCGACCGGCATCCGAATAATGCCCAAAATGCCCAGGACACCCATCAGCATGGACATCACGATGAAGGTATACGGACGACGAAGGGCGAGCCTGACTATCCACATGAGCGGGAATCCTCATTATATCAAGACCGCTTGTTTACTGGCGCAAACGACGATCCCCACGCCGCCCGCCGCGCCGCTCGGAAGCACTCTTTGTTCTTTCGCCCTACCACTTCCCGGCTGATTCCATCCCGGCCGCAGACCGTTAGTTCAATGAAGCCCGGATGCTGCCGCGGATGCCGTACCACCCTCCCCTCGCATGGCTCCACGGGCTCGCGGCAGGCGATAACGTAGGAAAACTTCTCGTCTTCGTGCCCCAAATCCCCGCCCTTCAACCGCCGGTGCAGTGACGTCCTTTCCACCCGCGCCGGGAAATGGCACCAGTCGTCTGGAGTCATCGGACACGCATTGTCATGCGGACAGGGCGCGGCAATCCGCGCGCCCATAGCGATGAGTTGCGCGCGCACTTTCCGCACGCACGCGAATCCGGCAACCGTCCCCGGCTCGATGACGATCAGCGCTTTGACCGACGCATTCCAAGCTGCCCGCAACAACGACTTATCGCCTATCTCCCCATACGCATAGGAAAGCAAAACCACATCATGCTGCGCAAACGGCTCCGCCTTGCGCAAGTCCGCTTGCACCCATTTCGCCTCCCGCACTGCCAGCGCCCGGCCCTCATCCATCAACGCAAGATCCTGCTCCACCAAAGTCACCGTCGCAAACTTCTCCGCGGCCCACAAAGACGTACCCGGCCCCGCTCCCAAATCCAGCAGACTCCCGGCCTCCATCCCCGCCGGTAACTCCGCTAGCACCGCCCGGATCGCCGCGTATGTCGCCGGCATCCGCACGGCCACATAGGCGGCGCGCTCCGCGTCCGTGCGTAGTTTCGTCCCGCCACCCGCCCGGTATCGCGTGGAAATCTCCGCCGCCGCCCGCGCCACGTTGGCAAATCCTACCGCATCCACTCTACGTTCGATTGCCGCGCATAATTCTGCCGGAAGCTGCATACACGTTATAATCGCAGAACCGGACCACGCCGTTCGCAAAAATGATTTCGCCCTTTGAACCGATCGATTTTCGCGATCGTAATCGCGCCCTCGCCAACCTGAAAAGGATTTCAGAGGCAGTCCCCGCCCACACCCGCGATTGGCTGCATGCCCTGCTCGGCGCGTCGCCCGATCCCGATGGCGCGCTCAACGCCCTCGACAGCTTCCTGGACCGTCAGCGCGCGGACTTTAAGCGGCTCACCTCGTCCAAGGCGGGTTTGCAGTTGCTCCTCACTGTCTTTTCTTATAGCCGCTTTCTCTCTGAGGAGTTGTTTGAAAGGCCGGCGTGGCTTGACCCGCTGCTCAACTCCAAAGACCTGTACCGGGCCTTCATCGCGGAAGATTTCATTGAGCGGTTCGAGTCGTCCATTCCACACGGCGTGCCGTCGCCTCTGGCGCTTGCCGTCTTTCGCCGTCAACAAATGCTGCGCATCGTTGTGCGCGACGCGCACGGACTTTCCGATCTCGCGGCCACCACCGGAGAGCTTTCCTGTCTCGCCGACGCGCTGCTCGATGTCGCCTACCGGCGCATCCGCGCTGACCTAGTGGAACGTTACGGAGCGCCCCGCTCGGAAGGCGTCGAATGCGGCTTCTCCATCGTCGCACTCGGCAAGCTCGGCGGATGTGAACTCAACTACTCCTCCGACATCGACCTGATGTTCCTCTATTCGGATAGCGGCGAAACCGATGGCGAGCACTCCATTTCGAACAAGGAATTTTTCAACAAGGCTGCCAATCGACTGACGGAACTGCTGTCCACCTATACACCCGAGGGCGTGTGTTACCGCGTCGACCTCCGCCTGCGCCCCGATGGCCGCCTCGGCGAACTCTGCCTCTCGCTGAACGGAACGATGAACTATTACCGCCAGCGCGCGCGCGATTGGGAACTGCAAATGCTCATCAAGGCCCGCGTTGCCGCCGGTGAGACAGCCCCCGGCCGCGCGCTGCTGGAATTCGTCGAGCCGTTGATCTACGCAAGTTCGCTCGATTTTTCCAGCGTGGAATCGGTCTCCGCTACGCGCGAACGAATCGGCGAAAAACTCGCCAACCGCAAGAACTCCGCCGGCCTCAACATCAAACTTGTCCGCGGCGGCATCCGCGATATTGAATTCCTGGTGCAATGCCTGCAGCGCCTGCACGGCGGCCGCGAACAGTGGGTGCGCCATGGCGGCACGCTGCTCGCGCTGTTCCGCCTGCGCGACAAGGAACTTCTCTCGCCCGCCGAATATTCGAAGCTCGCTTCCGCCTATCAATTCCTCCGCCACCTCGAGCATCGGTTGCAGTTCAACGAGGACCTCCAAACCCACACGCTGCCCCGCGACCCCGGCATGCTGCGCATCCTGGCCCGCCGCATGCCCCACGCCACCGATGCGGTCTCCACGGCGGAGAGTCTGCTTCGCCGTCTCAATCAACACTTGGAAGAGGTGCAGGAGATTTATGAGCGCGTGATTCACGCCCAGCGTCCCATCTATTACGCGATGCCGGTCCCCATCAGCCCCGCGCCCGAATTCGATGCCGAGTCGAGTCCGCCCGAACCCGCGTCGAGCAGCCTCGTGCGTTTCCTCGATTCGAAAGCGCCCGCGCTGGCGGCGCATCTCGCGCGCAAAGGCCTGCGCCGCGGAGCGAAGTTGTTCGAGCATTTCCTGGAAAAGATCATCGCCCAACCGGAATGGCTTGAGCCGCTCGATCGGGACCCTGCGCTTGCCGGATTCGCCTTCGATATTTTCGAGAACAGCCCGTACTTTTCCGAGCAACTCATCCGCACGCCCGAATTAATTGCTGAACTAAAGCTGTTCGGCGCGCCCGTCTCCGAAGCCGCCGCGCTCATGGACGCGGGCGATCTGCGCCGGTTCTTTCGCCGCGAAATGTTTCGCATCCAATGCGAAAGCATTTGCCGCGAGACCCGGATTTTCCTCACGCTGCGGAGAACATCGGAACTCGGCGACGCGGTAATCTCCGCCGCCTACCGTATCGCCGTTGGCCACACGCTTTCTTCGCACCCGCCGGTCGCGGCAGACTATGAAGCAAAAGATCAAATGATGGTCATCGCGCTAGGCCGCCTCGGCGTCTATGAATTCGATATCGGCTCCGACGCCGATCTCATCTTCGTGCTCCCCGACGAAGACGCATCCGAACTCGTCTTCTGGACCCACGCCGCCGAGCGGCTCATCGATCTGTTGACGGCCTACACCGGCGAAGGCGTGATGTTTGCCGTCGATACGCGTCTGCGCCCCAATGGCCGGGAAGGCCCGCTAGTGCAGGTGGAAAGCGCATGCCTGGAATATTTCGATGCGCGCGCCGAAGCGTGGGAGGGCATCAGCTACATGAAGGCGCGCAGTGTGGTGGGCAATGCCGGATGCGCCGTGCAGTTCCTCAACGAACTGCAA
>JBBQJR010000284.1:0-4540 GCA_038326125.1 Chthoniobacterales bacterium | reverse complement strand
CGCCCGAATACAACCGCGGTCTCGGCGAGCGCCGCGCGCTCACGGTGCGCGAGGAATTGATCAAACTCGGCGTGAGCGGAGGCCGACTGCAGACCGTGAGCTTCGGCGCGGAACTGCCCGCAGACTCCGGCTCGAATGAATCCGCGTGGGCGAAAAATCGCCGCGCGGAATTCGGCGTCGTGCGCTGAGGAACACAGCGCTTCCAGCCTGTGCGGCCGGGGCATCCTGCCTGCCTTGGCGACAAATCCGTGCGCCTTGGCTGCGGGCTGGAAGCCCGCTGGCCGCACCGGCTGGAAGCCCGTGTTCCGCCGGCTGCCGCCTACTTTCCGAGCACCCACGCGAGCCCGCGCACGAGGCGTTCGGCGAGGCGGTCACCGTGGTGACCGGGCGATTCGTAAAAGGTCACGGGTGACTTCCGTTCGCGCAGCACCTCGAAAATTTTTCGCGCGCCGATGTTCGCGCCGAACTCGTCGTGCTCCGCGCCGTCGAGGTAAATCCGCTGCGTGGGCGCGAAGGCATCCGCGCGCTTTTTCACGACGTGGAGCGGATCGAGCTCGAGCCAGCGCTGCCACGCGTCGTCGCGGAAATTGCCGCGCGCGTCGTAGAGCCACTCGAAGCGCGCGGGCCGGCCGGCGACCGGCGCGTAGTTGGCGCACAGTCCGATGACCATGTGCGCGAGGCCGTCGCCGGGCAGCCGCGCCTTCGCGCCGGGCGTCATCACATTTTCCAAATCCGCCGGCCCGATCGCGCGCGCCGAGGGCTGCGTGACGATGGGCTTGTGCGTGACTTCAAAATCGCTGTCCGGCGAAAGCGCGACGACCGCCGCAAACTGCGCGTGCCGCGTCATCGCGAGCATGAGCGCGCCGTAGCCGCCGCTCGAGTGCCCGGCGATGAGGCGCGGAAAAGTTGCGTCGTTCGCGAGCGCGTACCGCGCTTCGACGGCGGGCACAATTTCCTCCGCGACGTAATCCGCGTAGTCACCCGTCGCGCTGGAATTCAAATACTGGCTGCCGCCGTACCGCGACCGCCCGTCCACCACCGCGATGCGCAGTGCGAGTCCCGCGGCGGCCATTTTATCCGCCGCCTGCGCGAGCCAGCCGCCGCCCTGCGCGATCACTTCCTCGGACGACCCGCCCCAGCCCGGCAGGTAGATCACGAGCGGGAGCGGGGCGTCGCGTTTCGTCG
This sequence comes from Chthoniobacterales bacterium, assembly GCA_038326125.1. GTDB lineage: Bacteria > Verrucomicrobiota > Verrucomicrobiia > Chthoniobacterales > Chthoniobacteraceae > SXWH01. Next base: position 3,355 of record JBBQJR010000284.1, on the reverse strand, counting down.
CATCCGGCACGATCATCGCGACGCGGCGCACGGAGGGATCGCCGAGCGGATTGTTTTGCAATTTCACGCTGCGGACTTCGAGCACCTCGAGCTGCGCGGCGAAAATGCGCGCTGGCGTGAAAGTGAGCGAGGTGGCGAGGAGCAGGAAAATTCGCAGGCGGCGGAGGAGGTTCACGCGCGAAGCATGGCAGAGATGAAAGGTGGGAGCCAAGGCGGTTCCGACCACCGCCGTCGCCTTTTGGTGTCACCGATTCCTGTGTCACGCAAAGGCGAAGACGCAAAGGAACTTTGATCGCAGGCGCGTGCGGGAGCCCGCTTCCGCGCTCTCGCGAGCGAGTCTGTTCGACGGTTGAAAGCCCTCGCCGCTTTTTCTCATGGGGAGTTCGCCTTTGCGTCTTCGCGTCTTTGCGTGTTCAAAAAAACCCGGCGCGCTGCCCGCGGAGCGCGGGCTGAATTCACTTTGTCGCCACGGCGCGAACCGATAGTTGAGGTGGCTTGATGGCGCACTTCGCATGAACGCTCCCGAAACCGAAATTGTCGTCGCGAAGGACGGCGTCGAACTCTTCCGCAGGAAAGTCGTGCCGGGCGATTACGTCATCGGGCGGGAGGCGGGGTGCTGCATCGTGCTCGCGGTGGACGGTGTGTCGCGACGGCATGCAAAGCTCACGATCAATTTCGATCACGCGCTGATCGAGGATCTCGGCACCTCGAATGGCACATACGTCGCCGAGCGCAAAATCGCGGAGACGACGCGGCTTTTCCCGCACCAGACGATCCGCCTCGGCACCGCGACGATGCACCTGAAGCGGCTGAAATACGAGCCGCCGCCGGACGCGATTTCGCCACACAGCGCTGCGGTGCAGCGGCACCTGCCGGCCGATATTCTCCGCGAGCGAAAGTACGACATCGGCGGCCTGATCGCGCGCGGCGGCATGGGCGCGATCGTGGAAGCGCAGGAGAAATTGCTGCGGCGAAAAGTGGCGATGAAAGTGATGCTGCATACGGGTTCGCCGGAGGACGTCGTGCGCTTCATCGAGGAGGCGCAAATCACCGGCCAGCTCGAGCACCCGAACATCGTGCCCGTGCATGAACTCGGCGTGGATGAGGACGGGCAGGTCTTCTACACGATGCAACTCGTGCGCGGCATCACGCTGAATGACGCGCTGCAATTTATCGCCGCCGGGGCGTCCGGCGCGTCGGAAAAATATTCCCTCGCGGCCCTGCTGACCATTTTCCAAAAAGTGTGCGACGCGCTCGCCTTTGCACACTCGAAGGGCGTGATCCACCGCGACCTGAAGCCCGCGAACATCATGCTCGGGGAATACGGCGAAGTGCTCGTGATCGACTGGGGCCTCGCGCGCGCCGCAGGCCGCAACGAAGCCGCCGGCAATGAGCCCGGGCGGACGCTCGTGCGCTCGGCGCGGCAGGATGAAGGCGAGGCGATGATCACCTCGATCGGCATGGTGCTCGGCACGCCGCAATACATGCCGCCCGAGCAGGCGCGCGGCGAGACGGATCGCTTCGACGCGCGCACGGATGTGTATGCGCTCGGCGCGATTTTATACCATGTGCTCACGCTCGAGCCGCCGATCAGCGGCGACGATGTGAGGCAGCTTTTGCAAAGCGTCGCCGACGGGAAAGTCGCCCCGCGCCTCGCGCCGCCGGGGCCGAAGCGACACGCTTCCACCCGCGCGGTGCCGCACATTCCCGGCGGAAAAATCCCCGAACCGCTCGCCGCAATCACGCCCCGGGCGATGGCGCTGCGGCAGGAGGATCGCTACCCGACGGTGAAGGAATTGCAGGCCGCGGTGCTGAGCTTCCAAGGCCGCCCGCCCGAGGTCGCCGCGCCGCTGCCGACAGCGAAAACGGAGCCGGCGGAGCCCGCGAAAAAAGCGAGGGCGCTGGGGATCGCCGTCGTCGTGCTGGCGGTGCTGGTCGCCGCGCTCGCCGGTCTGTGCGTGAAGCTCCATCTCGATCGCGCCCACGCCGAAGCCGCGCTCCGTGGGAAAAGGTAGCCGCCGACAGGACGCGAGCGCGTGCCGTTCCTCGGGAAGCGAGGGAACTCCTGTTCCCCGCTCCTGTTCCCCGGTGCGGAGCGTCTCATCCCACTTCGCAAAATTAACCGGGCGGTTCGGGGATCGAAGGCGCGTTCGGGAGAACGTCTGCGATCCGCGAACCGGCCGCATAATTTTGCGAGATGATGACAAAACGGCGAACTCAGAATTCAGCCCCCAAAAGTTTCAAAACTGCTGAGGTACCGCTCATTCTCGCGCCGGATTGAGATTGAGTCCCAGAAACATTTGACATCACTCCAGCAGGCGTTTTACGGTCTTCGCGTTGTGATTGAGTCTCAGTCGCGGCGAATTGCTTCAATTTCTACCAATGAACGCCGCCAAATCCATTTTCATCTCTGTCGTTCTCACCGCAGGTCACACCTTCGCTGGCGAGCGTCATTTTGCGAACGTTTACGAAACGACTACGGCGGCGAAAGGGGCGATTGAACTGGAAAATTGGGTGACTTGGGAAACGCGGCGCGGCGGCGGAGACAACGCAAATCTCTGGACCTTCCGCCACGAGGTCGAATACGGCATCACGGACCGGTTGCAATTCGGCCTTTACCTCGCGAATTGGACGCTCACGCGCGACGCCACGCATCGCAACAGCACGCGTTACGAGAGCGCGTCCGCCGAACTCATCCACCGCATGACGGACCCGACCACCTCGCCGATCGGCTCCGCGCTTTACCTCGAGGTGGAGGGCGGGCACGACCTTTTCGCCGTCGAAGGCAAGCTGCTTTTGCAGAAAAATATCGGCAGATTTGTCGTCGCTTGGAACGGCGTGATCGAGGCCGAGTGGAGCGGGCACGGGCTGAACGATCGCGTCTGCCACCTCGAGCAGTCGCTCGGCGTGAGCTACCAGATCAGTCCGAAATGGAGCGCCGGCACGGAGCTCGTGCATGAGGTCTCCTTTGCCGACTGGTCAAAGTCCGGCCCGAATGCTCTCTTCGCGGGGCCCGACATTTCGTGGCGTTTCAAGCGCGGCTATATCACCGGTGCGACGCTCTTCCAATGCACGAATGTGAAGGACGAACCCGAAATCCAAACCCGTGTCATCTTCGGCCTCAATTTCTAGCGCACCCCGCCAGTTCCTCGGCGAAAAGTGGCGGCGCTTGTCCGCGCAGGGCATCCTTTTTTCGGCCGTGCTCGTGCTCGCTGGCTGCGCAAATCTGGAAACTGCGGCACCGCCGATCACGCCCATGCTCGTCGCGCGCGGGCATGCCGATGCGTCCACTCTCGGCGCGGGGCGCAGCCTTTACCTCACGAAATGCGCCTCCTGCCACGCTCCGGTCACGGTG
>JBBQJR010000283.1:0-4543 GCA_038326125.1 Chthoniobacterales bacterium | reverse complement strand
CCTGCGCTTTGGCACCGAAGGAATCGCTTCAGCCCCGGCGAAAACATCCCGCGCGCCGCTATTTTCCGCTTTCGAAAAGCTTCGTGAGTTCCCCGTAGCCCGCCTCCTTGAGCTTGTCCTTCGGGATGAATTTCAGCGCGGCGCTATTGATGCAATAGCGCTGGCCGGTCGGCTTCGGGCCGTCGTCGAAAAGGTGGCCGAGGTGCGCATTGCTCGTCTTGGCGCGGACTTCCACGCGCGCCATGCCATGCGTGGTGTCGCGCTTTTCCACGATCTCCGACTTGTCAATCGGCTGGAAAAAACTCGGCCAGCCGCTGCCGCTTTCAAACTTGTGCGCGCTCGCAAAAAGCAGCTTCCCGCTGATCACATCCACGTAGATTCCCAACTCGTGGTTGTTCCAATATTTGTTCTCAAACGGCCGCTCGGTGCCGCCCATGATGCAGACGTAGTACGCCTCCTTGTCGAGGTTCTTGGCGAGTTCTTCCTTGCTGAGTTTGGTGAGGTCTTTGGGCTGGTCGTTCACGGCTTTGGCTTTGTCTTCGGCGTGGCCACCGCACGCGATGAATGTGAGCGCGGCGATAAGGGAGAGGGAAATTGGCTTCATGGTGGCACCAAGCATCGCGCATTTTCCGCGTGCGTCAATTCCACCGCCGTGCGCAGTCAATTGATCCGTCGCGCCCGGCTCAGCGGATCGCCTTCGTCCAGGCGGATGCGCGCACGCACGCGGCGCATGCCGTACCGCGCACCGAGGCCCGCGACGATGAAGACCGGCAGCGCAAAAAATTGCCCGCGACCCGCGAGTTGCAAAAATAGAATCGCTCCCAGCAGGCTGCCCAGCCACAGGCCAACGCTCGCGCGGCCGACCCACGCGCGTTCGCGCGGCCCGTGCGAGCGAAACATTTCCCACCAGGTGAAAATCGTCCACGGGATCGCCCCGATGAGGAAAATGAGGATGACGTATTTGCTGAGCATCGCGCGCAAGATAGCGCGCAATGCGCGCGCGCCAAGAGCGCAACGGTGCGGGAGTGCAGCGCAGTTGCAACACCGCGACCTTCCCTGTGCGCCTCTCACCTCTCCCCTCTCAACTTTCAACTTCCCGTTTGATCTCCGCGTGCGGCCTGCGCATAGAAACCGCCCGCAAGATCGCCGCGACCCGGCGCGCGCATCACTTTCCGATCATGTCCCATTCAGAAATTCCGGGCGGCGTCACGGCCGCGCAAGGGTTCCAAGCCGGCAGCATTTTTTGCGGCATCAAGGCGGCCAACAAGAGTGCGCCCGACATCGCGCTCATCGTCTCGCATACGAAGACCGTCGCGGCCGGAACCTTCACCACAAATCGTGTGAAAGCCGCGCCCGTCCGCGTCTCGCGGCTGAACCTGCGTTCGCCGGACGTGCGCGCCATCGTGGCGAATTCCGGCAACGCCAACGCCTGCACCGGCGTGCCGGGATTGCAAAACGCGAAGAGGATGTGCGCGGCGACAGCGAAGGCTTTTGCGCTGCGCGAGTCGCAGGTGATGGTCTGCTCGACGGGCCGCATCGGCGTGCAGCTTCCGATTGAAAAAATCGAGGCGACGCTCGCGGAGTCCGCGCCGTGCCTGAGCCTGAACGGCAGCTCGGCGGCGGCGCGGGCGATCATGACCAGCGACACTTTTCCGAAGGAATTCGCGGTCGAATTTTCCGCGCATGGAAAACACATCCGCATCGGTGGAATCGCGAAGGGCGCGGGCATGATCGATCCGAACATGGCGACGATGCTGTGCTTCATCACGACCGACGCGGCGATCAGCCGGGCGACGCTGCAAAAGGCGCTGAGCGTTTCCGTGGAGCAGTCGTTCAACCGCATCACGATTGATGGCGACATGAGCACGAACGACACGGTGATCGCGCTCGCGAACGGCGCGGCGGACAATGAAACGCTCAAATACGGCTCGAAGGAATTCAAGGCGTTCCAGGCCGCGCTCGACGACGTGACGCGCGAACTCGCGTGGATGATCGTGAAGGACGGCGAGGGCGTGACGAAATTTGTCGAGGTGCATGTGCACGGCGCGGCCTCGCTCGCGGATGCGCGGCGCGCGGCGGAGGCGATCGCGAACAGCACGCTCGTGAAATGCGCGTGGTTCGGCGAAGACCCAAACTGGGGCCGCATCATGGACGCGCTCGGCTACTCTGGTGCGAAGCTGCGCGAGGAACTCGTGGACATTTACTACGAGGGGATCCTCGCGGTGAAAGGCGGAATGCTCGCGAAAACGCCATTTGAAAAACTTCGCGAAGTCGTGAAACAGAAACGCTTCACCGTCTGCGTGGACCTGAATCTCGGCCGCAGCGAGCACATCGTGTACACCACGGATTTCACCGCCGAATACGTGAAGCTGAACATGGGCGACGGCACCGGCGGCTAGCGCCAATTTTCCGCGCGGCCTTCGTCCTTCGTCATTCGACACCCCTCATTTTCCCGATGTCCCTTTCCGTGAATCTGCGCGCCGAGGCGCTCATCGAGGCGCTGCCGTACATCCAGAAATTCCGCGGCAAACTTTTCGTGATCAAGTACGGCGGCAGCGCGATGGAGGACGACGCGGTGATTGACCGGCTGCTGCGCGACATCGTGCTGCTCGAGGCGGTGGGCATCAATCCCGTCGTGATCCACGGCGGCGGCAAGGCGATCTCGCAGCGGATGCGCGATGCGGGGCAGAAGCCGCGCTTCGTGAACGGCCTGCGCGTGACGGATGCCGAGGCGATTGCGATCGTCGAGAGCGTGCTCGACGGCGTGATCAATCCCGACATCGCCGCGCGCATCGTGAAGTTCGGCGGACGCGCCGAAGGCATTCACGGAAAGACGGTGCTGATTGGAAAAAAATTGCCGCCGCAGATCGAAGGCACGGAAAACGTGGACCTCGGTTTCGTCGGCGAAGTCACGGACGTGCTCGCCGCGCCGATCGAGGACGCCGTGCAGCGCGAGACGGTCCCCGTGATCAGCCCGCTCGCGCGCGACGCGGCGGGCGTGGTGTACAACATCAACGCCGACATCGCCGCGGCGGGCGTCGCCGGGCGGCTGAAGGCGGCGAAGATGATCTACGTGAGCGACGTGCCCGGTCTCATGCGCGATCCGAGTGACCGCGAGTCGCTCATCCCGAGCGTCACCGTCGCGCAGATCGAAAAGCTCGTCGCTGAGGGCGTGATCACCGGCGGCATGATCCCGAAGGTCGAGAGTGCCGCCCGCGCGCTCCGGCAGGGCGTGGAGAAAGTGCATTTCATTGATGGCCGCACGCCGCACGCACTGCTGGTCGAAGTCTTCAGCAACAAGGGCATCGGCACGGAAATCACGGCGTAGAGCATTTTCAAAAATGTCGCAGTCGCCGCATGAATCGCGGTGCGCCGTGTAGCGTAGGTCTCCCGACCTGCGCGGTGGTCTTCGGCGGCATCACGGCGCAGCTCGGGAGAGCTACGCAACGGCGACGCGCGGAGCGCCCCCTGGAGCGCCGCCCGTCCTCGGCGGCCACGAATAAAAAGGCGCAGCCGCATTTCAAGTTCGGGTGTGGGAAAATGGGCGCTGCGCGCGGAGCGCTGTGCCCGGCGGGACGCGCGGCGCTCCTACGCTACGCGTGGAACTGCGCGATTTTTTCCACCACGTAATCCAACTGCTCGTCCCCCAGCTCGGGATAAACCGGCAGCGCGAACGATTCGCTCGAGGCGCGCTCGCTCTCGGGAAAATCGCCCTCGCGATACCCGAGGTCACGGAAACATTCCTGCAGATGCAGCGGCAGCGGATAGTAAATCTCCGAGCCGATTCCAGAATCGGTGAGGTGTTTCTTCAGCGCATCGCGCTTCGCGGAACGGATGATAAACTGATTGTAGATGTGGTGGTTTTTCGTGCCCGTGCCCGCCCACGGCTCGACGGGCAGGCCGAGTACCTTGTCCAGTCCGCGCGCGCCGAAGGCCTCGCGGTAACGGACTGCATTTTTGCGCCGCGCCGCGCCCCACGTGTCGAGGTGCGGAAGCTTCACGCCGAGCACCGCGCTCTGGATCGCATCAATGCGGAAATTGCCGCCGATCCACTTGTGAAAATAGCGCGGCTCCATGCCGTGATTGCGCAGCGCGCGGATCTTCGCGGCGAGCGTGTCGTCGGCACAGGTGACCATGCCGGCATCGCCGAAGGCGCCGAGATTTTTGGTCGGGTAAAATGAGAACCATCCGGCCTCGCCGATCGCGCCCGCGCCGCCGAGCGGATGCCGCGCGCCGAGCGCCTGCGCGGCGTCTTCGAGCACGGGGACGCCGTACTTTTTGCCGAGTGCGAGGATCGCCGCCATGTCCGCGCAGCAGCCGAAAAGGTGGACGGGGATGATGGCCTTCGCGCCGGGATTTTTCCGCAGCGCTTCCTCAAGCGCGGCTGGCGAAATGTTGAAGCTCGCAGGCTCGATGTCCACGAACACCGGGCGCGCGCCGAGCCGGCTCACGCAGCCCGCCGTCGCGAAAAACGTGTACGGCGTCGTGATGACGACATCGCCCGGCCCGACGCCGAGCGCCATGAGGAGCACGAGCTGCGCAT
>JBBQJR010000282.1:0-4545 GCA_038326125.1 Chthoniobacterales bacterium | reverse complement strand
GCCGGCACAGCGGGCGCATTCGCATCGTTCGACCTCTTCTTTTTCTACGCCTTCCACGAAGTCGCGCTCATCCCCACCTTTTTGCTCATCGGCATCTGGGGCCACGGCCAGCGCCACGCCGCCGCGTGGCGCATCACGGTGTACCTCTCCATCGGCAGCATCATCCTGCTCGTCGGCCTCGCGCAGCTCTACCTCGCGTATCCCGTCGGCGCGCGGACTTTCGACATGGTGCTCATGCTGAAAAATCGCGCGCTCATCCCCGCGGCGGCGCAGGGCAGCATCTACGGCTGGCTGCTCTTCGGCTTCGGCATTCTCATTTCGCTCGTGCCCTTTCACTCGTGGGCACCGTCCGCATACGCGAGTGCGCCGACTCCCGCCGCGATGCTGCACGCAGGCGTGCTGAAAAAATTCGGCCTCTACGGCCTGCTGCGCGTCGCCGTGCCGCTGCTGCCCGAAGGCGCGCGCGAATGGTCGCATGTCCTCCTCGTGCTGCTCGTGCTGAACATCCTCTACATCGGCCTCGTCACCATCGCGCAGAAGCGCCTCGACACGATGCTCGGCTACTCATCCGTCATGCACATGGGCTACATTTTCCTCGGCATCGCCGCGGGAAATGCCGTCGGCCTCTCCGGTGCCGCGCTCCTCATGCTCGGCCACGGTCTCAGCATCGCCGCGCTCTTCGCCGTCTGCGGCTATCTGCGAAAAAATTCGCCGACCACCGCGTTCACCGATTTCGGCGGCATCGCCAAGACCGCGCCCTTCCTCGGCTACGCCTTCGGCATGGCCGCCTTCGCGAGCATCGGCCTGCCCGGCTTCGCGAATTTCGTCGGCGAACTCATGGTGTTCTTCGGCGCCTTCGCCAGCGCGCCGATGCCCGGCACGTTCAGCTTCAGCGCGATTCAGATCGCGACGATCTGCGGGCTGTGGGGCGTGATCATCAGCGCCGTGTACATGCTCCGCGCGTACCGGCAGATGTTCATGGGCACGGGCACCGGGACGAATGTGATCGCGGATCCGGCGCCGATGATTCGGTGGACGCTGATCCTCCTCCTCGTGGCGCTCCTCATCGGCGGCGTGTGGCCGCGTTCGTATCTCAGCTTCATCCAGCCGAGCGTGGAGGCGCTGGTCGGAAAATGAATTGTGTTCCTGCGAGGATGGTGCCGTGTCCGTCATCAAATGATGGATTCGACCGTGCCTTCGTGCGCCGGAGGGGCGCTCGAAAATTAGCCGGGGGTAAAGCGAGTGAAACGAGCGACACCCCCGGATCGTCCATTCACAAGTTCATGCACCCTAGAGGGGTGTCGGAAGCAGCCGGATGTTTTAAGCGCCACCGAATTTTCCTGCATCGCGCGGATCGATCACAAAAATTCAGAATCCTCCGGCGTGGCGAAGCCGATCACTTCCGCGTCGATCAGCTTGTCCGCGCTGATGCGCGTGAGACCCGTTTCCTGCGTGCTCACGAAAACCCAGTGCTCGCCCGGAATGATGCCCATCGTGTCGGGATTCGTCACCGTGATCGGAGCGCCACCGTCGCGGCAAATGCGAAACGGCACGAATGGCCGGGCATTCCGCAATTCGCGCAAGCGTTCGAGTTTCATGCCGCGCACGAAAACGCAGAGCGCCTTCATGTGCACGATCCGGCACCCCGCCGGGGTGCGGACCGTTTTTTCACGGATCCGGGGGTGTTAGCCCCGGCTAATTTCCGTCAAGCCTCCGGCTTTATCGCGCCAAAAGAAGAAGCGCCCGAGCGAACCAAATTCTGATGCAACAAATCCTTCCCGCCATCGCGCTTGAAGTCTCCGTGCTCGTGCTCGGCGTGGTCATGCTGCTTGCCGAAGCCTTCAGCCGTCGCGCGGATCGCTCGCACATGGCGCGGTATGCGATTGGCGTCCTCGCCGCGCTCGTCGGGTTTTCGTTTTTCACCAAAGCCGCACCCGAGCACGCCGAGGCGGGAAGCTACTGGGCATTTTATTCGGTGGATGCGACGGCGCTGTTCTTCAAGCGCATCGCGCTGGTAACCACGATCGCCTTCCTCGTTATGGCGCTCGAATACCGCCACGTGCTCGCGAAATTCATTCCGGGTTCCGAGGAAGGGCGGGGGACGGGCGAGTTTTACTGCCTGCCGGTATTCATCTGCGCGGGCCTCATGTTCATGGCGTCGGCCGTGGATTTCATCCTCATCTTTGTCTCGCTGGAACTCGTCACCATCGGCTTCTACGCACTCGTCGCTTACGCGCGGCGCAACACGCTGTGCCTTGAGGCCGGCGTAAAATACCTCATCCTCGGAGCACTGAGCACCGGCTTCCTCGTGTACGGCATCACGTGGATTTTCGGACTCACCGGCCAGACGAACCTCGTGCTCGTGAAAGCCGAACTCATCCGCGGCTTCTCCGTGCCGAGCATCGCCGGCACCGAGCACCTCGGCCACCTCATCGGCAATGGATCCGCGCTCCTCTTCGGCATCGTGCTCGTCCTCGTCGGCCTCGGCTTCAAGGTCGCCGCCGCACCGTTCCAGCTTTGGGTGCCGGACGTGTATCAGGGTGCTCCGACTCCCGTCACCGCCTTCCTCAGCGTCGGCAGCAAGGCGGCGGGCTTCGTGGTGCTCGTGCGTGTGCTGGATGTCTTCCTCGCAGTCCCTGCCGTCAGCGGAAAAGTCACCGCCGTCCTCGTGCTGCTCGCCGCGGCGACTTTGATCTACGGCAACATCACCGCGCTGCCGCAGGAAAATCTGAAGCGCCTCTTCGCCTACTCCAGCATCGCCCACGCGGGCTACCTGCTCGTGGCCTGCGCGAGCCTCGGCGGCGACTTCGCGGCGGCAAAGCAGGCCGTGTCATTTTACCTCGCAGGCTATCTGATCATGACGCTTCTGAGCTTCATCATCCTGATCGTGGTCGCGCGCCACAGCCGCGGCGATGAAATCCGCCACTTCAATGGCCTCGGCAAACGCAGTCCGATGCTCGCCTTCGCGATGACCATCGCCATCGCCAGCCTCGCTGGCATCCCGCTCACCGCGGGTTTCCTCGGTGAATTCCTCGTCTTCAAGACCGCCGTCGCCACCGGCCACTGGGTGCTCATCGGCATCGGCATCGTCGCCGTTGCCGCGGGCTTCTACTATTATTTGAAAGTGATCGCCGCGATGTACTGGAACGAGCCGACGGATGCCACGCCCATCGAAATCGCCCCGCTCACGCGCCTCGCGATCACCGCGCTCGGTGTGCTGATCATCGTCCTCGGTATTTTCCCAGCGCCGATCCTCACGCAGTTGCACGAGCCCGCGCGCCAGACGCTCGCCGAACTCGCGCAGCGCTGAATATAGCGCCGACGAGTCGTCGGCCCCGCGCGTTCGGTCAAGAGCGGGGCGTGAGATTTCGCCGCGCGATCGCCAATCGGACGCCCGTGAGGATGAGCACGCGAACCGCCCGTGTCCGCATGCATGTTGCTTCACGCGACTTTGGACCGGTCTTTCGCTTCCGCGCCTTTTGGCCGACGGGTCGTCGGCGCTACATTGGCCCGCCTTCAAAATGCAAAACAGGGCGCACCGTTTCCGGTGCGCCCTGTTGTTTGGATGGGTTGCGATTAGCGCTTTTTCGCGCAGCAGGATTTTCCATCCGTGCAAGCCGAGGCGTGCTTGTGTGCGCAGCCGCTGATGCCGACCGCAAGGACGGCGGCGATGATTGTGATGATGTTCTTCATGAATGTGGGTGTGGTTAGTGGGGTTGGATCACGCCGCCGTTTCCGCGGATGAAACCCATAGCTTTGATGCGCGCGCATGTTGGCAAAAGCAAGGCAAGACGGCGGGCACGTAGCGCCGATGATTCGTCGGCGCCGCGCGTGCGGCAGAGTGCGGTGCGTGAAATCCATCGGCACGCCTGCTGTTCAGATGCGGGCCATTTGCGCTCGCCGTCATGAGGTGCGGCGTGACTTTTTGCATCGCATCTGCTGGAGCGCCGTTGGTCGCCGACTCGTCGGCGCTACACGCCGACCCGTCGCCAACAAGCCGTCATTTACGAAAAGCAAAAGCGCGCCCCTCGACGGCGGCGCGCTTGGAAAATTTGCTCTGGCCGTTAGGGTCAGTGCATCAGCAGCGCCTGGCGCGCGCGCTTGATCGCGTTGTTGATTTTGCGATGGAAACGCGCCGGGACGCCGGTCGCGCGCCGCGGCATGATCTTGCCGGCCTCGGTCACGTAGCGCTTGAGCAGTTCGGGGTTTTTCCAATCAATGGCGTCGAGAGCAACGTCCACGCGGCGGCGCGGCATGCAGCGGTTGGCCTTGCGGAAATTCGTGCGGCGTTGGGGTGTTTTTGGCTGGCTCATGGGAATGGGTTACTTGATTTCGCGATGCAAAGTGCGGCGCTTGAGATTCGGGTTGTATTTCTTTTTCTCGAGCCGGTTCGGAGTGTTCAGGCTCTTTTTGTTGCGCTTGGAGATGTAGCGGGAGACGGGTTTCCCCTCCGCTTTTGCCTCCGTGCATTCGAGGATGATAAAGTCGCGTGCCATTTTAATTTAGTCTTCGGTGGGTTTTACTGGGGTCTCTTCGGGTTCGTCG
>JBBQJR010000281.1:0-4563 GCA_038326125.1 Chthoniobacterales bacterium | reverse complement strand
TCGCGCGCGTCGCCCCGCGGCTGCGGGCCGCTACACAATCAGCATGCAGTCGCCGTAGCTGAAAAAGCGGTAGCGCTCGCGGATGGCCTCGGCGTAGGCGTGCAGCACGAATTCACGACCGGCGAATGCGCTCACGAGCATGAGCAGCGTGCTCAGGGGCAGATGGAAATTGGTGAGCAGCGCGCCCACGACCTTCGGCGTGTACGGCGGGTGGATGAAAATTTCCGTGCTGCCGCTGGTCGCGCGCAGCGGGCGGCCGATCGTCTCGAGCACGCGCGCGCTCGTGGTGCCGACTGCGACGATGCGTTGCGCGGCATTGCACGCGGCGGCGGTGGCTTCGCTCATCGAGAAGCGCTCGGAGTGCATGCGGTGCTCCGCGAGATCGTCCACGAGGACGGAGCGGAAAGTGCCGACGCCGACGTGCAGGGTGACGAATGCGTGCCGCACGCGCGCGAGCAGTTCCGGCGTGAAGTGCAGGCCCGCGGTCGGCGCGGCGACGGCTCCCGCCTCGCGGGCGAAGACGGTCTGGTAGCGCACGTTGTCCTCGGGCTCGGGCTTCCGCTCGAAGTAGGGCGGCAGCGGGATTTCGCCGTGTGTGTCGAGATCCACGGCTTCGAGAAATTCGATGATGCGCTCACCCTGCGGTTCGATGCCGCGAACGACGCCGGCCACGCCGCCGACATGCACAAGCGCGCCGAGGCGCATCTTGCGCCCTGGCTTCACGAGGCATTTCCAGACGTGTGAAGTCTTCGCCGCGCTCAGCGACGGCGATGCGGCCTGCTCGGCGCTGAGGTGTTCGAGGAAAAGCAGCTCGATCCGTCCGTCATCCGAGAATGCCCGCGCGGGGATCACGCGTGTGTCGTTCAGCACGACGAGATTGCCGCTTTTCAAAAAGGTCGCGAAGTCCGCAAACATGCGGTGCTCGATCCGCTGGTCGGCGCGGTGCAGCACCATCATGCGCGCACCATCGCGGCGCTCGGTGGGATGGCGCGCGATGAGGCCCTCGGGGAGCGTGTAATCGTAATCGGCGGTGCGGAGACTCACAGGGCGGCGAAGGTTCCGATTCGTGCGCGCGGCGTCCATTCCCGAATGCGAACACCTTGGAGCAACGCTGTTGGAATCAAGGGGAGATTTTGGTTGTTGATTCAGGGAGGACAACTGCCGGCGGCGCGGAGTTTGAACTCGGGATTTTTGAGCAGGCGGTTGAGCAGGAGGAGGAGTTTGCGCATGGCGGCGGTGAGGGCGACGAGGGGCCTTTTTTGCCCGCGGCGCGCAGGCGCTCGGCCGGGCTTGGAGCAGAGCTACAACGCGCAAGCCGCCGTGGACATCGGGAGCCGGCTGCTGGTGAGCCAGGCCGTGAGCGACGCGCCCAACGACAAGGAGCAACTCGGGCTGACGCTGGCAGCCAAGTCCAACAGGCTGCTAGCTCGCCGGCTTCAGCTTTGCGCTGAGCTGCTCGCCAAATGCCGTGAACTGGTCCACCACCTTCGGGATCCGCTCGCGCACCGCCTTGGCGAGCCGCTCGAGGTGCGCGGGGTTGCGCTCGCCGAGTTCGCCGAGGGCCATGATGACCGCGAAGTCGTTGTTAATCCCGTGCTTTAACTCGCGATACTTCGCGTGCAGCGCCTCGAGTTCGCTGCGATTCAAGATCGGGTCAGATGGTTCCATGAGAGTTTGGGCGGTATCTTGGGCTGTTATCATGCGCTTGCGGACGGGTTTGGCTTCGGAATGACCGCTTGCAAACGCAGGAACAGTGCCACCCCGAACGCTTTCTGCCGGTTCCGAGCTTGCTTGCAAGATTCGTCTTTCCGGCACCTTGCCGCTGCTGCTTCACTGCGCGGTTGCACAAACGCGACCCAAATGCCCGCAGCCGTGATCCGAATCGCTGGTGCCCGCCAGCACAACCTGAAGAACCTGACGCTGGAAATCCCGCGCGACAAACTCGTCGTGATCACGGGCCTCAGCGGCTCGGGGAAATCGTCCCTCGCCTTCGACACGCTCTACGCCGAGGGCCAGCGCCGCTACGTCGAGAGCCTGTCGGCTTACGCCCGGCAGTTCCTCGACCAGATGCAGAAGCCGGACGTGGACTTCATCGAGGGTTTGTCGCCTGCAATCGCCATCGAACAGCGCAGCAGCGGCGGCAACCAGCGTTCGACCATCGCGACGACTACGGAAATCTACGACTATCTGCGCGTTCTCTATTCCGCCATCGGCAAGCCGCACGATCCGAAAACCGGCCGCGTCATCCGCCGCATGACGCCGCAGGAAATCGTGGACGCAATCCTCGCGATGCCGGAGGAAACGCGTGTGATCCTGCTGGCACCGATCATCACCGATGAGATCGGTGAGTTTCGCGATGTGCTGGAAAAATTGCGGCGGGAGGGATTCGTGCGCGTTCGGGTGGACGGTGAAACCATCGAACTCGGCGGACCCGCGCCCGTGCGGCTCGACAAGGGAAAATCGCATCGCATCGAGGCCGTGGTGGACCGGCTTGTCGTAAAACCGGAAATACGCCAGCGCCTGAGCGACAGCGTCGCCACCGCACTCAAATGGGGCGAGGGCAGGCTGGTCGTCCTGATTCCGCCCACCGATCCCGAAGGCGCACCGGTAATCCGCAATTTCAGCGTCCATTTCGCCGATCCGGATACCGGCTTCACCCTGCCCGCGCTCACCCCGCGGCATTTTTCCTTCAACAGTCACCTCGGAGCGTGCCCTGCATGCCAGGGACTCGGCAGCGAGCAATACATTGACGCTGACCTCCTCGTGCCCGATCCCGCGCTCTCGCTTGAAGACGGCGCCATCGCGCCATGGGCAAAGGCAAACCCGCGGATGAGAGGCTACTACAACGGACTGCTCGAATCGCTCTGCCGTGCGTTCAGGGCAAGGATGCAAACACCGTGGCGCGACCTGCCGGAGAAATTTCAGGACGCCGTGCTGAACGGAACCGGCGACCGCGAAATCGAACTTGCGTGGGGAGAAAAGAGCAAACGCGAGGCGGTGAAAAAGCCGTTCGAGGGTGTCGCGCGGCACTTGCAGCATCTGTACGAGACGACCGACAGCGAGTTGTCGCGCCAGCGACTCCGCGCCTACATGGGTCGGCGCATCTGCCAGCGCTGCAACGGTGCGCGGTTGCGGCCCGAGATTCTCGGCGTCACGATCACGAGCGCTGAGAGCGAGAAAAACATCCACCAGTATTGCAGCATGACGGTCGCGGATGCGCGGTGGTTCATCGAGCATCTCGTCCTCACGGACACCGAGCGCATCATCGTTCAAGAGGTCTCGCGTGAGGTCAAAAACCGGCTGGCATTCATGGATGAGGTCGGCCTCGGCTATCTCTCGCTCGATCGCGAAAGCGGCACTCTGAGCGGCGGCGAGGCGCAGCGCATCCGGCTCGCGACGCAAATCGGCTCCGGCCTCGCTGGCTGCCTTTATGTGCTCGATGAGCCGAGCATCGGCCTGCACCAGCGCGACAACGACCGGCTCATCGGCACGCTGCGCCGCCTGCGAGATCTCGGCAACAGCGTGATCGTCGTCGAGCACGACGAGGACACGATCCGCGAAGCTGATCACGTCATTGACCTCGGCCCCGGCGCCGGCACGCGTGGCGGCCACCTCATCGCACAGGGCACGCCACAGGAAGTCGCCGCAAATCCCGCCTCGCTCACCGGCCAGTATCTCGCGGGCACCGCAAAAATCCCCGTCCCGAAAAGGCGCGTCGCGCCGCGCACAAATCATAAATCTGAAATCCTAAATCCTAAATCCGCAGAGGGCTGGCTGAGCATCGTCGGCGCGAGCGAGAACAACCTTCAGGACGTCACCGCGCATTTCCCGCTCGGCTGCGTGACGTGCGTCACCGGCGTGAGCGGCAGCGGGAAAAGCACGCTCGTGGATGACATTCTCCGCCGCGCGCTGTTCCGCCATTTTTTCCGCGCCAAGGACAAGCCCGGGCGCCACCGCGCGATCCTCGGGCTCGACCAAGTGGACAAGGCGATCGTGATCGATCAGACGCCCATCGGCCGCACGCCGCGCAGCAATCCCGTGACGTACACCGGCGCGTTCGGCGGCATCCGCGATCTTTTTTCCGGACTGCCGGCGTCGCGCGTGCGCGGTTACGAGAGCGGACGGTTTTCGTTCAATGTGAAAGGCGGACGCTGCGAGGCGTGCGAGGGCGACGGCATGAAGCGCATCGAGATGCACTTCATGGCCGACGTGTACGTGGAGTGCGAAGTCTGCCGCGGGCGGCGCTACAATCGCGAGACGCTCGAGATCACGTACAAGGGAAAAAATATCGCGGACGTGCTCGCCATGACGGTGGACGAAGCCGTGCGCTTTTTCCGCAACATCCCCGGCGTGTCCGACAAGTTGCTCGCGCTCGACGACGTGGGCCTCGGCTACCTGCACCTCGGCCAGAGCGCGACCACGCTCAGCGGCGGCGAGGCGCAGCGCATCAAGCTCGCCGGCGAACTCGCAAAAAAGGCGACGGGCCGCACCGTGTACATCCTCGATGAACCGACGACCGGCCTGCATTTCGCGGACATCCACAAGCTGCTCGAAGTGCTCATG
>JBBQJR010000280.1:0-4570 GCA_038326125.1 Chthoniobacterales bacterium | reverse complement strand
GGTTTTTGCGGGAGCGTTTCATCAATCGGCATGCGCTCGGGGACGCCGAAGGTGGCGCAGGTGCTGGAGAAGACGAGGCGCTTGCAGCCGGCGGCGTGCATGGCGTCGAGGAGATTGATGCCGCCATAGACGTTGTTGCGGAAATATTTCGAGGGGTTCGTCATGCTTTCGCCGACGAGGGCGTTCGCGGCGAAGTGCATGACGGCGTCGGGCTTTGTCTGCGCGAGTGCGGTTTCGATGTCGCCGCGCGTTTGGAGATCGCCGGTGATGAGTGTGGCGCGCGGATCCACGGCGGAGCGGTGGCCTTCGGTGATGTTGTCAAAAATGGTGACGGTGTGGCCAGCGTTGATGAGATATTCAGTGCAGATGCTGCCGATGTAGCCGGCGCCGCCGGTGACGAGGATTTTCATGAAGCCGGGTGTGTAGCGGGGCGCGCGCGCGATGGGAAGCGGGGAGGTGCGGGTGCTCACGGCTGTGACTGGTGAATTGTGACTGGTGTTCTGCTCACGGGAGATCTGCGCAGGACCGGAGGACCAGTCACTTTTCACCAGTCACCAGTCACGTTCTCCCCGCCCGCATTCCGTGTTCCTTTTCTCCGCGCTGCTGGTAAAAGCGCGCCATGCCTTCATTCGACATCACTTCGGAAGTGGACACGCAGGAACTCGACAATGCGATCAATCAAGCGCGCAAGGAACTCGCAAACCGGTTTGATTTCAAAGGATCGAAGGCCACGATCGAACTCGATGAGAAGGAGTCGAAGATCCAACTTTCCGCGGAGGATGCGAGCCGATTGAAGAGCTTGCACGAGATCGTGATCGGCAAGCTCTCGAAGCGCGGCGTGGACCTGCGCAATGTGGATCGGAAGGACCCGGCGATTTCGCCGCTGGGGCACGCGACGCAGGACCTCGTGATCAAGCAGGGGCTCGACGGCGAGAAGGCGAAGGAAATCATCCGGGCGATCAAGGAGAAGGGGCTGAAGGTGCAGAGCGCGCTGCAGGATCGGCAGATTCGCGTGACGGGGAAAAGCCGCGATGATTTGCAGGAGGTGATCGCGTTCTGCCGCGCGGGGGAATTCGAGGTGGGCTTGCAGTTCGGGAATTTCCGCGACTGATCTCGTGGCCCGGGAAAACCATCGCGCGCGCGGTTTTCTCCGCGTATCCGAGCGGGCATGAGCAAGCCAGTCTCCGTCCTCGTCACCGGATCCTCCGGCAGAATCGGCCGCGCGGCGGTCGCGGAACTTTTGCGTCGCGGGCACGCGGTGCGCGGCTTTGATCTCACGCCGACGCCGGGGTTGCGCGATTGCGTGATCGGCGACCTTTCAGATCGTGCGGCGCTGGATCGGGCGATGGAAAAAATCGAATGCGTCGTGCATCTCGCGGCGACGCCGGACGACGCGGATTTCCTCGCGAGCCTGCTGCCGAACAACATCACGGGGCTTTTCCACGCGATGGAAGCGGCGCGGTGCGCGGGCGTGCGGCGCATGGTGCTGGCGAGCTCAGGGCAGGTGAATTGGTGGCAGCAGGCGACGGGGCCTTTCCCCATCCGGCCGGATGATCCGCCGAGCCCGAAGGCGTGGTACGCGGCGACGAAAATGTTCATGGAATCCGCCGGCCGCACGTATGCGGAGATGCACGGCATGAGCGTGATCGTCGCGCGGCTCGGCTGGTGCCCGCGCACGCCGGAGCAGGTCGCAGAGATCGCGGCAAGCGAACTTTTCCGCGACGTGTATCTGAGCCCCGGCGACGCCGGATGCTTCTTTGCGTGTGCGGTCGAAGCTCCGCCCGAGGTGCGGCACGCAGTCGTGTACGCGACGAGCCGCGCGCCGGTGCAGGCGAGGTTCGATCTTTCATCGGCGGAAAAATTGCTCGGCTTTGTGCCGCAGGAAAGCTGGCCGCACGGGAGCACGGATTTTTGATCGGCAAACGCTGGCACGCGTTCTGGGGGGAGATTTGCGCGAGGTGTTTTTTGCGTGGCGACGACGATTTTTCCAGACGCGGGGACGAGCGCGAGCGCGCGCGCGCGCGTGGAGAAGATCTGCAGCAGCCCCATTTTCCGCCGCGCATTTTTTCCCGGCTTGCGGCACGGAGGGGCTTCATCACAATCGCCCGCCATGAAACGTTCCCCCACTTTTCTTCTCGCCGTGCTCGCGCTCGCAGCGGGTGCGATTGCGTGGCTGCAGTACGACAGCGCGGCGCAATTGCGGCACAGTCTCGCGAGTCTGACCGCGGAACGTGAGGCGTCAAAAAAAGCGACCGAGGCGGAACTCGCGCGGCTAAAATTGGCGACGGATTCCGCGTTGGAAAACGTCGCGAGGCTGAGGGCCGAGCGCGATGCCGCTCTGGCGCGGGCGAAGGCCGAGCCGGCGGGAGCGGCACCCGAGACGAAGGCCGGTGCCGCGCAGATCGGCGGCGAGGCGGCGGGCGGAGGCATGATGGCGGGCTTTGCGAAAATGTTCAGCACCGAGGAGGGGAAGAAAATGATGCGCTCGCAGATGGCGATGGGACTGCGGATGCAGTACGGCGCGCTCGGCAAAGATCTGCACCTGGATCCGAAAGTGGCGGATCAGGTTCTCGGTCTGCTCGGCGACCGGCAGATGGCGATGAGCGAGGCGACTTTCGGAGCGATGAAAAGCGGCGCGCTCGACGAAGCGGGGACAAAGGAAATGACGGAGAAATCCAAGACTTTGAAAACGGAATACGACGAGAAACTGAAGGCGGTGCTCGGCGGGGAAGGCATGACGCAATTTCACGACTACGAGCGCACGCTCGGTGACCGCATGATGCTGAGCATGCACGAGCAGCAGTTCAGCGCGGCGGGTTCGCCGCTCGAGGCGACGCAGCGCGATTCGCTGCTGCAGATCATGAAGGACGAGCGGCAGAAGACGCCGGCGAGTGCTTTCGATGCCGCGAATCAGGGCGATGTGAGCAAGTCGCTCGCGGCCATTCGCGACGAGGCGACGGTGGAAAAATGGAACGTGCAGGAGCAGGATTACCAGCGGCGCGTGCTGGAGGCAGCGACGCGCACGCTGAACCCGGACCAGGTGAATGCGCTGCAGGAAAGCTTCAAGCAGCAGCTCGAAATGCAGCGCTTCGGCATCAAGATGAGCAAGGAGTGGTTCACGGGCGCGAAGACCGCGCCGACGGAGACGGCCACACCGGCAAAGTAGGTGCGCCGCCGGGGGCGTGGCGGTTAATTTCGCGGGCGCGGTTTTTTTTGTTTCTGTGGCGGCAGCTTTGACGTAAGAGCGCGCCCGCTGGTCGGGTTTTCCTCCGTGCCCGATGAACAGCAAAGGGAAATCAACAACGAACGAACATGGCTACCAAAAGAGAGAAAACCGAGGACGTAACAAAACCCGCTGCCACCGTGCCCAAGACCCGCGGCACCGCAAAACCAACGGCCACCCCGCGCACGGCGAGCTCCACGCCCGCCGCGCCCGCCGCGAAAGCCGTTTTGCCGACGAAAAAGAAACCGGCCAAGGCTGCCACGATCCGCCAGGAGGACATCGCGTTCCGCGCGTATCTCCTCGGCGAGAAGCGCCAGCAACTGGGGCTTCCGGGCGATTCGCTGAGCGACTGGGTCGAGGCTGAGCGGCAACTGCTCGGCACCGCGACCCACGGCGTCAACTAGCCAGCCCGATTCTCCACCGCGCGTGAAACATCGCGCGTCCCATCGCCGCAGACGGAGTGGCCGTGTGCGCTTCGCATGCCTTCGCCGTCACGGCGGAGAAGTGTGGACGCGTGCCGTCGCCCCCGTGAATGAAAACCTGAGGCCACGTTTTTAATTTCATCGCTCCTGCCGGGCGCGGCGGCACAGGCTGCGAGGAATGCGTCCGGAGAACAAGACCGCGAAAGGTGGGTATGGCTGACTCCACTTCACCGCGCGAAATCTACACCACCTCACCCACGAGGTCATACACCAGCGTGCCGGTGATGCGGACGTTTACGAATTCTCCGACGGGCGCGGGCTTCTTCAGCAGGATGCGGCCGTCAATGTCCGGCGCATCGGTCTCGCCGCGGGCGATGAGCGCCTGGTCCGTGAGCGCGCGGATCGTCTTGCCGATTTGCGCGCGGCTGATCTCGGACGCGATTTTCTGCTGGAGCTTCATCGCCTTTTTGAACCGCGCCTGCTTCACCTTCGCCGGGAGCTGGCCTTCCATTTTCGCGGCGCGCGAACCTTCCTCCTGCGAGTAGGTGAAGACGCCGAGCCGCTCGAACCGCGTGCGCTCGATGAAGTCGAGGAGGTATTCGAATTCCTCCTCCGTCTCGCCGGGGAAGCCGACGATGAAGGTCGTGCGAATCGCGATGCCGGGGATGCCGGCGCGGATGCGCGTAATGAGATTCTCGATGTGCTCGCTGCTCGTCTCGCGCTTCATGATTTCGAGCATGCGCGGATGGATGTGCTGTAGCGGCATGTCCACGTAGCGCGCGACGTGTTTGCACGCGGCGATGCAGGCGATGAGTTCGCCGCTCCAATGCGCCGGGTGCGTGTAGAGCAGGCGAATCCAGAATTCGCCCTGAATCTTGTCCAACTCCTGCAGCAGATGCACGAGCGTGACGCCGCGCGACGGATC
>JBBQJR010000279.1:0-4571 GCA_038326125.1 Chthoniobacterales bacterium | reverse complement strand
CACCGCGCGCGTCCCGTACGGCGGCAAGAGCCAGACGACCATCGAGCGATACAGTCAGGAGATCACCGGACTCCTCCTCGCCGAGCGCGCAAAGCTCATCGTCGTCGCGTGCAACACCGCCAGCGCCCTCGCAGTCCCGCGCCTGAAGGAAACGCTGCGCGTCCCCGTCACCGGCGTGATCGAGCCCGGCGCTCAGGCCGCGGTGAAGGCGACGCGCTCGGGAAAAGTCGGCGTCATCGGCACTCGCGCAACCATCGCGAGCCGCGCGTACGAGCGCGCGATTTCGGAGCTGGATGCAAATGTGAAAGTCTTCACCGAGCCGTGCCCGCTCCTCGTGCCGCTCATCGAGGAAGGCTGGCTCGAGGATCCCGTCACCGACTCGATCATCGCGCGCTATTTGGAAAAACTGCTGCGCGCCGGAGTGGACACGCTCGTCCTCGGCTGCACGCATTACCCGCTGCTCCGCGAAGCCATCCAGCGCATCGCCGGCCCGAAGGTCACGCTCGTGGACTCCGCGCAGAACACCGCGCTCGCCGTCCGCGCAGTCCTCCGCCAGCAAAAGCTCGCCGCCCCGCGCAGCGCCACCGGAAAACTCCAGATCGCGCTGACGGATCCGGGCACCGGTTTCCTCCGCGTCGCCGAGCACGCGCTTGGACTCCAGGTCGGCGAAGTGCAGCTTCGCGCGGTGCAAAAATAGGCTGCTTTCCAACGTTGCACCGTTGGATTTCAACGGGGAAAGACTTTGCGCAGCTCGGGAAACCCCGGCTACACCCTGTCCTCCGAATTCTAACAACCCTAATACAGAGCCATGTTCATTCTCGCTAACCTCCTTGGTCCCCAATCCATCTTTCTGGCCGGGGTAGTCATGGTTCCGCTCATTCTTTCGGTTCTTGCCCGAGCCACGGGTGCGGCAGGTGCGGCACCGACACTTGTTATTCGGAAGTGGTATGCCAGCGGTGATCCAAACTCGGACGGCGTTTATGTTTCCATCGAGGGCCGGCGCGCTGGATTGATCGCATGGATCCTCAGCATTGTTGGAATTGATGCGCTGTCGGAATTGCAGGTGAACGCTGAAACCGTGGAGTTCAAGAGCGCATCGCTTGCCGGCGGAATGCGGCGGATCATTTCGCTATCCAGCATCTCCTCTACGATCTACGGGTACACCAAGCCGTGGATGCAGACCCTGGTCATCTTCGCCATCACGGCGGCGATTATTACCCCTCTGGCTGAGAGTATCGTCGGCGGTGTGCTGCTCGGTTTGATCATCGCCATCGTTTACTTTGTCCTCAACCGTCAACTGACCGTCGGTCTTGTCGAGGAAAGCGGTCACAGTCATGTCATCCAATTCAAGCGGTCAGTGATCGAAAACAAGGAGATCAACGAAGCGCAGGCGGAGCGAGTGTGCCGGATCATCCAGGCGCTCGTGCAAGCGCGGAACTGACCCGTCTTCACGGAAGCTTGCCTTGCCGCTCGTGGCGTATGCGTGCTATTTTTCACGGCTTGACCGCGACCCAGCTCAAGAAAATGTGGCACGCCTCGCCGTTCGTGCCCTTCAAGATTATCCTTCCCGGCGGCAAGGCGATCCCGGTGCCGCATTCGGATTTCCTGACGGTTTCGCCGAGCGGGCGCATCGCTCACGTTTGGAAAAATGGCGACGACTACATGGCGATTGACGTCTTCCTGATCACGGCGCTCGAACACGACCGGTCAGCGGGCAAGCGTAGCAAATAGGACGGCTATTCGAAGCGTATCCGCGCGCTGCGGCCGTGCGCGTCGAGGCCCTCGATGCGGCTGAACTGCTCGATGGTCTCCACACTTTTCGCGAGCGAGGCGCGGTCGAGGCGGACGATGCTCGTGCGACGCTGGAACATGTCGCTCATCAGGCCCGGGAAACTTTTTCCCGCGCCGCCTGTCGGCAGCGTGTGGCTCGGCCCGGCGACGAAATCGCCCGCGGCGACCGGCGACCAGCCGCCGAGGAAAATCGCGCCGCTTGTGCGGATGTCCTGTGCGAGAACATCCTCATTTTTCGCGACGATGCTGATGTGCTCGGGCGCGAAGTCGTTTGCGATGGCGACGCCTTCGGTGAGCGATTTTACAAGGACGATCGCGGCGTTTTGATCGAGCACTTCGGTGAGGTATTCGCGACGGCTGAGCGTCGCGGCTTGCGCGCGGATTTGCTTTTCCACCGCGCCGAGCAGGCGCGCGCTGTCGGTGACAAAAACGATGCTGCTGCCGTGCCCGTGCTCGGCCTGCGCGAGGAGATCGGCGGCGACCCACGCGGCGTTTGCAGTTGCGTCGGCGAGCACGAGGATCTCACTCGGGCCGGGGAGAAGATCGATGGCGCACTGGCCGAAGACCTGCCGCTTTGCCTCGACGACCCACGGGCTGCCGGGGCCGAAGATTTTCTGCACAGGCCGGATCGTCTTCGTGCCGTACGCGAGCGCGGCGATCGCCTGCGCGCCACCTACGCGGTAAACCTCCGTCGCGCCCGCATGCCGCAGTGCGAAGACCAGCGCGGGATTCACTGTGCCGTCCTTTCCGCACGGCGTGACGGCGACGATCTCCGGGCAGCCCGCCGCCGCGGCGAGCGTGACAGTCATCACCGCCGTCGAGACGAGCGGCGCGGTGCCGCCGGGCACATACACGCCGACGCGCTGAAACGGATCGAACCGCTCGCCGACGCGCGCCCCCTGCGTATTGCGACCGCTCCACGATTTGCGCAGGCTCTTCTTTGCAAAGGCGAAGACGTTCTTGTGCGAAGTCGCGATCGCCTTGCGCGTTGCGGCATCCACGCTCGCGCTTTCGATCACGGCAAGCTGCGATGCCTTCAGTGTCGGTGCGCCAAATTTCGCCGTGTAGTCGAGCAGCGCCGCATCACCGCGCTTGCGGATGTTTGCGATGATTGCGGCGACGGTCTTGCGCACATCGTCCGTCGGCTCCGAGTGCCGCTTGAGTGCGGCGAGGGCCTTTGCAAATCCGGGCTGTGTGTGGCGGAGAATCTTCATGCGCGCGCTGCTTGTAGGCGTGGCGGTGCGTCGCAATCAAGCGGCGCATGGCACGAGTGGAGCGCCGTCCGTCCCGGCGGCCACGAATACAAACGGCGAAGCCGCACTTCAAAATCCCGCGTGGAAATCGAGCGCGTGGAAAAAATGGCGCTGCGCGTGGGAGGTGGCCGGCGGGGACGCGCGGCGCTCCATCACTTCGCTGCGACCATCTCCGGCTGCGCGGTCTTCTTTTCCACGGGCGCACTCACGCGCTCCACGTCCACGGCGACGACCTTGTATTCCGGGCACATCGTGTCCTCGTCGCACTCGCTGCTCGTGACGACATTCACGAGATGCTCGGGGAAATGGAACGTGGTGTAGAGGATGCCCGGCTTCACTTCGTCGGAGACCTTCGCGTGGATGCGGACTTCACCGCGCGCGGAGAAGATGCGTACGAGATCGCCGTCGGTGATTTTCTTTTTCGCAGCGTCGGCGGGGTGGATGGCGAGCAAGTCCTCGGTGACGATCTGCGCGTTGCCGGTGCGGCGGGTCATCGTGCCGCAGTTGTAGTGTTCGAGCACGCGGCCCGTCGTGAGGATGAACGGGAATTCGCCGAGGTGCTGCACGATCTCGCGCGACTCCTGGAAGCGGAAGAAATGGAATTTGCCGAGGCCGCGCTTGAACGTCTCGGTGTGCAAAATCTCGGTGCTGGTGCAGCCGTCGCCGATGGGCCACTGCTTGCCATTGTCGCCGAGTCCCTCCCACGTCGCGCCTTTGAAAAATGGGACCACGCGCGCGATCTCGGCGAGCACGCCGTCGGGCGTGTAGTCGGGCTGCGGGATGCCCATGCGGTTCATGATGTCCACGACGATCTGGCCGTCGGTCTTCGTGCCGGCGAGCGGCGGGATGACTTCGTTCACGCGCTGCACGCGGCGCTCGCCATTCGTGAAAGTGCCGCTCTTTTCAAAGAATGACGCGCCAGGCAGCACGACGTTTGCATACTTCGCGGTCTCGCTCATGAAGATTTCCTGCACGACGAGAAACTCCAGCGAGTTCAGCGCCTTCTTCACGTGCTCGGTGTTCGGGTCGGTCTGCACGAGGTCCTGGCCCATGACCCACATCGCCTTCAGTTTTCCCGCGAGGGCGGCGTCATACATCTGCGGGATCTTGAGGCCGATCTGGTCGGACATCTTCGCGCCGTAGAACTGCTCATACATCGCGTGGTTCGCCGGATCGTTCACCTGCAAATAGCCCGCTCCCTGATGCGGCTGGCAGCCCATGTCGGCGGTGCCCTGCACGTTGTTTTGCCCGCGCAATGGATTCACGCCCACGCCGCGGCGGCCGATGTTGCCCGTCATCATCGCGATGTCGGCGATGAGCATGATGGTCTTCGATCCGTGCGTGTGTTCGGTGACGCCGAGGCCGTGAAACGCCATCGCATTTTCCGCGTTCCCGTATTCGAGCGCGGCGGCGCGCACGAGGTTGCGATCCACGCCGTGGATTTTTTCCAGCTCGTCGAGGTCCAGCGAGCGCAGGCCGGCTTCAAACTCGGCCCAGTTCTCGCAGCGCTTCTCGATGAATTCGCGA
>JBBQJR010000278.1:0-4655 GCA_038326125.1 Chthoniobacterales bacterium | reverse complement strand
GGCGTGCGGCCGACGGTCTCGATGATGTTGTTGTAGATGTTGCCCATGATGAGAGTGCGTTGGTTGAAAGGAACGCCGTGTCTAGCGGCCCGCGCGCGGAGCGGCAAGGCGGAGTTTTTTCGCGCGCTGTATCTGCGCTCTTAATTCTTCGATGCTGAGCAAAATTCCACCGTAGTGGATCATCGCGTGGCAGTTTGGACAAACGGGGCGCAAGTCGGCAATCGGATCAACCTGATATTCCTCGCCAATCTCGGACAACAGCTTGAGATGGTGAACGTGGATGAACCCTGCGCCACGCTCGCCATAAGCTTTCTCGAAATCGAAATCGCAGACCGAACAACGACAGCCGTAGTGCTCGATGCACTGCGCCCGCGCGACAGGATTGCGCTCATAGCGGTTGCTCGAAACCTGACGTCTTGCACCCTCGAAGAACTCCGTAGCAATGGTAACTTCGTCGGGCTGCAACACAGATTCTCCGCCGTATTGCTCCAGCAGCTTCGTTAATTCGACGATGATGTTTTCACTGCGTATCGGATTGAAACCGTAGCTGAATTGGTTCTGCTCTTTGAGCAACTCTGCAAACCAAGGCAGCGCCGTAACCTCAAACGGCGGACGGAAAGGTGTGCCCGCCCCGATGATGTAGGAGCCGTCCGCTTCAGCGCGAACTTCTGAAGGCGTGAATAACTCTGCTAGTCGGTAAACCATGCGACGATCGATCCGCACGCTGGCGATAACCCAGGCTCGGCCGCCGATTGCGCGTCGCAGAAAACTCTCGGCCTTACGGCTGAAAAACTTGCACTGCTCCCTCGGCCAGTATTCCCGCCCCATCAATTCGCTGCTGTGGTATGCGACGTAGTCAGCCATGCGGAATCGAGAGAGGAGCGGAACTGACGAGCGCAGCACACAATTTTTCCTACTTCACCACCGCCATCCCATTCCAAAACCCAAAATGCCGCAGCGCCTCGACCACGCCCGCGCTCGCCGCGCCTTTTGCGAGGTAGCCGCCCGCGGTGCGCACGGTGAGCTTCACCTCCTCGCAGGAATTCGACGGGCACGCGACCCACTTTGCGAAGCTCCCGTCGAGCATCGGGATGTCGTTGTGATGATCGCCCGCGGCGAAAATCGCGTCGCGCGGGATGCCGAGCAGGCGCGCAAGTTCGCCGAGCGCGGTGCCTTTGCTGTACGCCTCGTGGCAAAAGCGGATGTAGATCGTATTGCGCTGGTAGCTGAAGATCGGGAGGCGCGCGCGCAGCGTTTCGAGAAAACGGCAGAGCCGGTCCATGTCCTCGCCGGTCGCCGTGACCGCGCCGATGAAGCGCCCTTTATCGAACAAAGTCTGCACGCCCGCAAGCCGCTCGAGAAACGCGAGCACCTCCGCGAGCAGCGGCCCGGCGAGGTGAAACATCTCGTCGTGCGCGGCGATGCCCCGCGCGTTCCAGTCGCCCATCGGCTTCCATTTTCCGTCGCCCTCGTGGTGGTAAATGTCGCGCTCCTCGACGAGCAAATAGTCCGGCTGGATCGGGAAGGCGAACTCGCGGTGCAGCGCATCCTCGATGTGCCACAGCGTGCGGCCCGTATTCACCGCCCACTTCACGCCCGCGGCTTTCAGATCGTGCAGCGCCGCGAGCATCTCGGGGACGACGTGCGGCTTCGTGTCGTGATTGATGATCGTGCCGTCGAAATCGGTGCTCAGGAGTTGCAGCATCAGTTGAGAGTTGAGTGTTGAATGGCGCGCGTGTTGATTGGGCCAGCGCCAAAAGGACGGCGACCCTCAACTCTCAATCCGCAACACTCAACTCGAAATGAAAAGCGCCTACGAACTCGCGATGGAACGCCTCGAAAAACAGTCGCCCACGGCGAAGCTGAGCGACACGCAAAAGGCGCAGATCACCGAACTCGAGGCGCTCACGAAGGCGAAGAAGGCCGAGAAGGAACTTTTTCTCCAAGGCGAAATCGCGAAGGCGCAGGAGAAGGGTGACTACGAGGCCATCGTCGCGCACCAAAAACAGCTCACGCACGAACTGGCAAAGCTCGACGAGGACTTGGAAAAGAAGAAGGAAAAGGTGCGCCACGCCAAGGGAGCGTGAGCGGCGGATGCTGCTGAATTTTCAGCACATCGCCGGTTCGGCGATGCTGGAATCGAAAACCGTGGTGAGCATCGCGGACTGAAGTTGGCTGGTCGTCGTCACGCAGCGGCGTTCCCACGGGATGTGGCCGAAAAACCAAATCCGCCAGAACCACACCGGCGCCCCGGGATTCGCCGAGAGCAGCGCGCGGAAGGTCTCGAGGTGTCCGACCTGCCGCCCCGTCGCTTCGAGGTAGCAATCATGCACGAGCTTCGAGCAAAACAGCCGCGGCGAATCGTAGTGGAAGCCGAAGTGGTAAAAGATTCCCATGCGCTTTTCCGCCGCGGCGCGCAGCCGCGGCACGTCATCGCCGGCAAGTCCGCCGCGCACCCGGCGGATGGCAAAGCGCCCGTCCTCGGAGCGCGCGACGAAATTTTTCAGCGGCGTGAATTTCGAGCGCGGCACCGTGCTTTCCGCGACGGTCCACATGCCGTCGGCGTTTTGAAAAACGATGCCGACGTGCGACTCCCAACTCCGCGATGTCTCCGCGACTTTCCGGTAGAGGAAGCTCTTCACGCGGATGAAAACGATGTCGCCCTCGCGCACGAGCGGCAGCGCGGCGCACAGATTTTCCGCCGCCGCACGGCGGCCCCGGCGGCATTTTTCAACGATGCTCATGGCAGTGGAACTCGACTCAAAGGCTCTTCAAATATGCCACGATGTCCGCGATGCCCTGCGCAGTGAGGCCGAGTTGGGAAGGTTCATACATCAGCGACTGCGCCATCTTTTTCACCGAGGCGATGCGCGCGCGCGGTACCGTCTGCACGAGGCCGCCCATGCACTTCATGATGAGCGGATCGCCGCTGCTGAGCACCATGCCGGTGATGATGAGGCCGTCCTTTGTCCGCACCTCGCTGCCTTCGAAGCCGTGCGAAATCGTCGCGCTCGGCTCGGCGATGGCCTGCACGATGATCTCGGTCGTCTGCTGCTTGCCGAAGCTCGTGAGGTCGGGCCCAAAATCCACGCCGCTCGCGCCGACGTGATGGCAGGTGTAGCACACCGCGACGGCGCTTTCGCCACGCTTCGCATCGCCAGCGAGCTTCGCGATTTCGGCGAAAGGCGGGAGCTTCGGCGCGTCTTTCATCGCGGGCGGCATCTCGACCGCGGTGAGCTTCACCTTGTCCGGATCGTAGATGCCGAGCGCCTTCATGCCTCCCTCGACATCGAACGCTTTCCAGTCATTCCCCTTGCGGTTCAGCAGCCACCATTTCGCGAGATCGATCATCGGGAAATCCTTCGTGTGCGCGACCTCCAGCATCGTACCCGCCGCCTCGCGCGTGGGCACAAACGCGAGCGCGGTGAGCATGAGCTTGCGCTGCTCCAGGCTGAGTTTTGGCGAAAGGATGCGCGTCTTGAAATCTTCGACCGCTTCTGCGGGATGCAGACGCCATGCGAGCCATGCGAAGGCGTCGCTCCACTTTTCAGCGTCGATTAACACCGTCATTTTGCCGCCGTCGAATGGGGTGGTGACGCCCGTGTCCTTGGAAATTGCGGCATACACTGCGGCCTCCTTGCCCGTGCTGCCGAGGCCAAACGCCTCAAGATAGGCCCGATCCTTTCCGTCAAATTGCTTCGCGATTTTCACGAGAATCTCCACGCTCTGCGCGGCTGGCACGTCGCGCATCGTGAGCGCGATCTCACGGCGCACCGCGGCAGATTCATCGCCGACCATTTTAGCGGCCATCGAAAAGACACTGTGATTCGCTGTGCGCAGCGCGCGATACGCGACGAGGCGCGTCGTCGCGTCCTTCGAATTCAACCGTGGCTCAACTTTCGCGATGCCCGCATCGCCCATCTGAGCGAGCAGCCACACGGCGCGCGCGGCAATGTAGGGATTCCCGTCCGCGAGCAGTGCCGCAACCGCGGGCACGGCCTTTGCACCCTGCGCCTTCAATCGCGTGAAGCCGCTGTTGCGCACGTTGTTCGCGGGGCTATTCAGCGCGGCGATCTGCCCTTCGGTCGTGCTCAGATTGATCTTCGGCACGACGGATTTGAAGCCCTTCGGCGCGATGCGGTAGATCGATCCCGTGGAACGATCGTCGCGCGTGCCGTGTCCGCCGACGCCGGGATCGAACCAGTCCGCGACATAGATCGCGCCATCGGGTCCGACGCACACATCGCTCGGGCGGAATTTCGTTTTCAGTTCATTCGTGATGCTCGTGCCGCCGCCGAGGAAATCCGAACCCGCCCACTGCTTCTCCTTGTTCGACGTGAAAAAATCGAAGCGGTCCAATTTGAAACCCGCGCCGTCCGGCTTCGGAAAATAGCCGAAGACCACATTCTTTCCCGCCTCGCACGCGAGCAGCAGGCCGTTCCATTTTTCACCGAGCGCGCCATTTTCATAAAAGGCCACGCCGGTCGGCGAACCGCCGCCGTACACATCGCCCGCGGGCATCGTGCCGGGATCTTCCTGCCGCCACTCCGCCGTCGGCGTGTCCTGGCCGGGCCGTTTGTCCGCGACCCATGAGCGCTTGCCGTCGGCGGATGCGAACCCCGCGTTGCCGCCCTCGATGATCGGCGTCACGCGGC
>JBBQJR010000277.1:0-4674 GCA_038326125.1 Chthoniobacterales bacterium | reverse complement strand
CGGGGCAGCTCTCCGGCAACGTCGCGCTCACCCTTCGCGAGCAGCAGGAAATTGTGAACCGCGTCCTGCCCCAGCGCTCCTCCGCGCTCCTGCTCCGCTGGGCGCGCTGGCGCTATCGCCTGCTGAATTTTCCGCGCTACGTCGAACGCAGCCGCCGCGCCGGATGGTCCTCCAGCAATGCGCTGCTCTCCGGAGGCATTCCGAAAAAGGGATGAAGCGGCGCGTCATCGTCCTCAACGATCAGGCCAGTGTCACCGGCGGCTCCGCCACGGTGGCGCTCGCCTCCGCGCGCGGCCTCGCGGCGCAGGGCGAGGAGGTCACGTTCTTCGCCGCCGTCGGCCCCGTCGCGCCGGAAATCCAAAACGTGCCGGGCCTCGAAGTGATCTGCCTCGGTCAACGCGAGATCGTGGACGATCCGAATCGGGCCCGCGCAATGCGCAACGGCATCGCGAATCGCGAGGCATCCGCGCGGCTCGGGAAATTGCTCGAGGGCTGCGATCCCGCGCGCACGGTCATCCACGTTCACTCGTGGATGAAGGCGCTCTCGCCGCTCGCGCTGCACACGGCGATCCGCCGCGGCTTCAAGGTGGTCCTGACCATGCACGATTTTTTCATCACCTGCCCGACCGGCGGATTTTTCCTCCCGCGCGAAGGAAAAATCTGTGAGCGCGTGCCGCTCTCATTCTCGTGCGTGACGTGCTCGTGCGACCGCCGCAACTACCTGCACAAGCTCTGGCGCACCGCGCGGACGATTTACCAAAATCACATTTTGAAAGTGCCGCGTGGCATCGCGCACTTCGTCGCGGTCTCGGAATTCAGTGCCTCCATCCTGCGCCCGCATCTCCCGCCCGGCGCGCCCGTCACGCTCGTGCGCAATCCCACGGAGTGCCGCGATGACGGTCCCGCGCCCGTCGGCACGAATGCGCCGTTCCTTTTCATGGGTCGTTTCTCGCAGGAAAAAGGCGTGCTGCTCGCGGCGGAGGCGTGCCGCCGGCTCGGCGTGCCCGCCGTCTTCATCGGCGACGGGGAACTCGCCGGGCGCGCGCGCGAAATATATCCCGAGGCGCACTTCACTGGCTGGCTGCGCCCGGAGGAAAGCCGCGCGTGGCTGCGCCAGACGCGCGCGCTGCTTTTCCCGCCGCTCTGGTACGAGACGCTCGGTCTCGTCGTCGTCGAAGCCGCGGCGGCGGGCGTGCCCGCGATCGTCTCGGACCGCTGCGCAGCCGCGGAGTTTCTCGCCGACGGAAAACGCGGGCTGCATTTTTCGCACGGCTCGCTCGACTCGCTGTGCGCGCAGATCGAGCGGCTGAAAGATGCGGACACCGCAGCGCGTCTCGGCCGCGCGGCGTACGACTGGTACTGGTCGGACCCGTGGGATGCGCGCAACCACGTCCGCGAATTGTCCGCCCTCTACGACCGCATTCTCGCTGCATGAACATCCTCCTCGTCTCCCAGCCCGCGCGCGACGGCGTGCTCCGCCACGTCGAAGCGCTCGTGGATTTTCTCCTCGCGCAAGGCGACCGCGTGCATCTCGCATACAGCGATTTCGACGCGAGCGAACAATGCCACGCCCTCATCGCCCGCGTGCGCGCCGCCGGCGGCGAGGCGCTCAATCTCGGCGTGCGGAACGGCCCGCAACCGCGAGATTTTCCCGCGGTGCTGCGGCTGCTCGGGCTGATTCGCAAAGAGCGGCCGGACGTGATTCACGCGCACAGTTCCAAGGCGGGCGCGCTCGTGCGCGGCCTCGGCCTGCTTGGCCTGCGCACGCCGATTTTTTACACGCCGCACTCGTACTACCTCATGCACGCGCCGGAGAACCGGAAGGCGCGCATGTTCCATTTTCTCGAGCGGATTTTCGGCCGCGTCGGCACGACGATCACGATGTCGCGCTGCGAGTCGAATTTCGCCGCGCAGGTGATTCGCGTGCCACTCGCGCAGCAGTTGCTCTGCGAAAATGCCGTGGACTTCGACCTCTTTCATCCGGCGACTCCCGCGGAGCGGCGCGCGTTGAAAGTGCAGTTCGGCCTGCCGCCCGACGCGAAAATCATCGGCTCGGTCGGCCGCTTTTCCCCGCAAAAAGATCCGCTGACGATGTACGCGGCCTTGGCGGAAGTCGCGCGCGATCGGCCGGACGTCCATCTCGCACACGTCGGCCAAGGCGAACTTGCGCCGCAGATGGACGCGCTCATCGCACAGCACGGCATCGCGGATCGCTGCCACCGCCTGCCCTACATGAACGACACGTCGCCGTTCTATCGCGCGCTCGACGGCTTCATTTTAACCTCCCGCTACGAGGGAATGTCGTACGCCGTGCTCGAGGCGCTGGCCACGAATCTGCCGATGGTCCTCACCCTCGCACCGGGCAATGAGAGCTTCGGCGAGCACGGATTTTCCAACCTGCAGTGGGCCCATCCCGCCGACGTGGCCTCGGTCGCCAATGCGATCCGCACCTGGCGCGAACGGCTGGATTGCGAGGAAGTGCCGAACCATCGCGCGGTCGCCCAAAAGCGCTTCTCGCTCGAGGCCGCGTTCCTTCCGGTGCGGACCGCCTACTTCCGCGCGGCGCGCGCCGGCGCACCATAGACGCCTTCACCGTACTCGCCCTGGCCGTAGTGATAGTGGCTGCCGCTGCCACCGTGCGGCGGGAGAAAATTCACGACCATGCCGGCCATCGGCGCACCGGCTTCGCGCAGCTTGCGGAGGGCGCGCGCGACGGCATTGCGCGGCGTGCTGGCCGAGTGGACGACGAGGCACACGCTCTGCACGAGTTTCGCGAGGAGCAGCGTGTCGCTGACCGCATTGATGGGCGCGCTGTCGATCACGATGGCGTCGAAGGAAGTCAGGGCCTGCCGCAGCACCCGATCGAAAGCGGGGCCACCGAGAAGCTCGGCGCAGTTGTGCGGGCGGTTGCCGGCGGTCATCACGTAGAGATTTGAAATCTCGGATTGACGCCACGCTTGCGCCACCGCGAGATCGGCCCCGAGCACATCGGCCAGACCGGGATGCGGCTTCTGATCGAAGAAAATTTTCCCGAGCGTCGGCAGGCGCAGGTCGGCATCAATGATCAAAGTGCGCAGGCCCTGCTGCGCGAGGGAGACGGCAAAATTGCTCGCGGCAAAACTCTTGCCCTCGCCCTGCACGGCACTGGTGAAAAGGAACGTGCGCCGCTGCTCCGGTGCGCCGAGCAGCGCGAGCGAAGTGCGCAGCGTGCGGAAACTTTCCGCCATCAGGCCCTGCGGATCGGCGACGATGGGCAGGCGCTTTTTTCCGAGACGTGAGGGCTGCCGCGGGACCGCGGCGAGCACGGTCAGCCCCAGAAAGCTCTCGGCCTGATCGACGGTCTTGAGCGAACGGTCGAGCACGATGCCGAGCAGTGCGGCGCAGACGCCCAGCGCCAGCCCCACGGCCAGGGCTCCGGCGAGAATGAGCAGCTTGCGCGGCTTGCTCGGCCCCGCGGGCGTGCCGGACTGCTGCACGACGCGCACGACATCCGGCTGGATGCCGCGAAGGACGTCGGTCTCCTTCATCCGGCCGAGCACGTTTTGGTAGAGCGCATTGTCGGAATCAATCTCGCGCACGAGCGCCT
Organism: Chthoniobacterales bacterium; assembly: GCA_038326125.1. Taxonomy (GTDB): domain Bacteria; phylum Verrucomicrobiota; class Verrucomicrobiia; order Chthoniobacterales; family Chthoniobacteraceae; genus SXWH01. The sequence continues at coordinate 1,088 of JBBQJR010000277.1, read as the reverse complement.
CGTAGCCGATGGCGAGGCGGCCGAGCTCGAGCGACTTCGCCTCCTGCTGGTGGGTCGCCTCCTCGATTTTTCCCTCGTTGATCTGCGACGCCTGCAGCGCAGTTGCGAGGCCGTCCGCCGCGTCGAGGATGGCGCGGTCGCGCCCGGCCTTCAGCTCATCGAGCCGCGCCTTCGCCTCGATGTAGCGCGGATGTTTTGGCAAGTAGCGCCGGCTGCGATTCGCGAGTTCCGCCTCCTGTGCGGCGACGATTTTTTTTTGCTCCAGCACCGACCCGGAGGACGCGATGGTGGCGATGCTCAGGAGCTGTTCCGGCGTCTCCCGCCCGATGCGCTCGACTTGCGCATAGTCGGATTCCAGGCGCAGGCGCGCGGTCTTCGCCTCGGTCAGCTTCATGTTCAGATCGCGGAGGCTGGCATCCACGGTGTTGCGGGAATCCTCAAGCGCGACGGCCCCGGTATCCTCGCGATATTTTTGCAGCGCCCGCTTGGACTGATCGAGCTTCACCTTGAGCGCATCCACCTGGCTGAGCAAAAATTTGTTGGCCTCGCGGTTCATGGCCTCGTGGCCCTCGAACACCATTTTCTTGTGCTCCGCGATGAGCAGATTGGGAATCTTGCCAGCGACCACCGGGTCGGCCACTTCCGCCTCGATGGTGATGAGGCGCGTGCCACGGACGAGATGCACGGCCACGCCCCGGGCAAAATGATCGAGCATTTCCGCCTCGGAGTAAGTGCCATCAGGATGATCTTCGCCGCCCGGCCAGGTCAGCCCGAACTTCCGTCCGACCCCAGTAAGGCGTTCGCGCCAGCCCGGCAGCGCGAGCGCGGCGGGGGTGAGATTGAGCTCGGGACTTTTCGCGACGCGGGCGAGGAGGACCCAGTTGGTCAGGTTCATCTCCATCGTTTTCAGCGTCTCGGAATTTTGCAAATCCTGCACGTCCATGCCGTCGAGCTTGACGACTTTTCGCTCCGCCTGCTCGATCTGCACGATGGCCTCGCTGCGGTAGAGCTTCGGCGCGAGCAGCAGGTAGATGACGCCCGCAATGAGCGCGGCGACGACAAAGAACGCCATGATGAGCCACCGCTCG
>JBBQJR010000276.1:0-4685 GCA_038326125.1 Chthoniobacterales bacterium | reverse complement strand
ACATCCTCACGGGAAAAAACGACGAGCCGCAATTCGCGCGGCTCACGCCGGAGGACCGCAAGGCGATCCTCGAAATCCTCCTTGAGACGAAGAAGACGCTGCCGGACTATTGGCGGAAATCGTGACGCGAATGCTCCCGGCCGCAAGGCACTCTACGAATGGTCGTGTCCGCCCTGCTCCCAGCGTGAAAGCGATTCCTCGTGGAAATGCCGGCGCTTGCGCAGCCGCGCGAGCAGGCCGTAGCGCGGGCCAAAGGCCCATGCGCCGAGGAAGCACGCGCCGAGCACGAGCACGATCGCCGCGCCGCTCGGGATTTTTTCTATGCGATATGAGAGCAGTAAACCGAGCTCCGATCCGACGGAGCCAAGTGCGGCACCGCCCCACAGCATCGTTCTGAAATCGTCCGTGAGCAGGTACAGCGTCGCGGCGGGCGTCACGAGCAACCCGAGCATGAGCACGACGCCGACAGACTGCGCGCTGCTGATCATCGCGAGCACACTCGCGCCGATGAGCACGACCTGCAGCGCGTCCACTTTTACGCCCTGACTCCGCGCGACGGTGGGATCGAAAAGCGTGAGCACGAGCGGGCGCAGGAGCAGCAGCAGCCCGGGCACGACGGCGAGAGTGACGCCGTACGCGATCCACAGATCCGCATTCCCGAGGCCAAGGATGTTTCCGAAAAGGTAGTGCTTCAAATCCACGCTCGTCGGCACGAATTGCAACAGCACCACGCCGACGCTGAACGCGACGGTGTAGAGAATCGCGAGCGACGCGTCTTCCTTCAACCGCGAGGCGCGCGCGAGCAGCATCGCGCCCATCGCGACGAGGAAGGCGGCGATGATTCCGCCGAGGAAAAGTCCGCCCGGATGGAGGCCGAAAAGCATGAGCCCGATCGCGAGGCCCGGCAGCATGGAATGGCTGAGCGCGTCGGCCATGAGCGACATGCGGCGCAGGACGATGAAGGAGCCGAGGAAGCCATTCGTGAAGCCGATGAGCGCGCCGCCCGCGAGCGCGCGCCGCATGAATTCGTGGCTCCAGAGTTCGTGGAAGAAATTCATCGGCTCAGACGGCGTGACCATGATCGACGGCCGCAAAAACGTGCGTCGAGTACGCGCGCTCGATGTTTGCCTCGGTGAAGGCTTCCGCCGTCGGACCGGCGGCGATCAATTCGCCGTTCAGAAGCACGACTTGATCGAAAATTGCCGACACCGACGCGAGATCGTGATGCGAGACGAGCAGCAATTTCCCCTGCTGCCGGAGCGTGCGAAAAGTCGTGCGCAGCGCGTCCTGATTCGGCTTGTCGAGTCCGGCGAAAGGCTCATCGAGCAGGAACACATGCGCTTCCTGCGCAAGCGCGCGGGCGAGGAAAGCACGCTGCTGCTGGCCGCCGCTCAGCGCGCTGATTTGCCGATCGTGCAGCGGTTCGAGACTCATCGCCGCGATCGCGGAATCCACGGCAGCCGCATCTTCGTCGCGATATTTCCGCCACCAGCCGAGGCGCAGGTAGCGTCCCATTTCCACGAGCCCGCGGACGGTCGTCGGGAAGTCCCAGTCAATCTGCCCGCGCTGCGGCAGGTAGGCGATGTCCGGCGTCGCGCCGCGCACTTCACGACCGTGAAAATGAATCGTGCCTGTCTCGCGCCGCACGAGGCCGGCGAGTGTTTTCAGGAGCGTCGTTTTGCCCGCGCCATTCGGCCCGATCAGCCCGACGCATTGCCCGCAATGCACCTCGAAACCGATGTGATGCAGCGCGGGAATCCGCCGGTAGCTGACCGTGAGGTCCGCAATCTTGAGGGCGTGATCGTGCTTCATTTGAAAACGAGGACATCGTCCGCCGTTCCGTCGCCCCACACGCTCTGATCGTGCTCGGTGCCGTCGGGCGCAGTGAGCCGCACGCGCATCGCCGCAACGCGCGTCCCTTCCGTCCACTCGACGGCGACATGCAATTCGACGCCTTCCTTCGGCCACGGAATTTCGCAGGCGAAATTTTCCTCCGCCGACGGCGTCGCCTTGCTCCACAGCTCTCGGCCGAGATGCTGGATCGTCGCGCGCTTTGCCGGCGCGGAAAAAGTCAGCCGCACTTCCGTCTTCACGTTTTTTACCGCCACGACTGCTGCGGGCGGCGGCAGTGTGCGCGCATCTGCGCGCGTGAGCCGCCACAGCGCGGGCGCGAGCGCGAACAGCGCGACGAACACCAAGACCGCACGGAGAATCGGCGAGCCGCGCATTATTTGAGCGCCTCCACGATGGTCGTGACGTTGTGCCGGAACATCGCGTCGATTGTGCCGAGCGGACCCGCGCCGAGACCGTCCGACAAAAGTTTGCCGCCGAGTTTCGCGCCCGTCTCGGTCGTGATCTGCGCGATGACTTTCGGGTTCTCGTTTTCCTCGGAAAAAATTGCCTTCACCCCCTGCGCGCGAACCGTGTCGATGATGCGCCCGATTTCCTTCGGCCCCGGCTGATCGTTCGCTGAAAGGCCCGCGATGGGATGCACGGTGAAGCCAAACTCCCTCGCAAAATATCCGAACGAATCATGGTTCGTCACCAGCTTGCGCCGGTCGCGCGGCAGTTCGGCGACCTTCGCCTTCACCCATTTTTCGAGCGCGCCCAGCCGCGCAAGATACCTGTCCCCATTCGCGGAAAAATCCGCGCGCGCCTCCGGCCTGAGACGGATCAGTTCATCGCGGACGACCTTTGTCGCGCGGGCGAGATTTGCGATGCTGTGCCACCAGTGCGGATCGTTCGCCGGTCCGGGAAGCTGATCGCCCACTTCGATCAGCGCGGCTTTTCCACCCGCCGCTTCGCGCAATTTTCCGACGTAACTCTCGAGATGCCGTCCCGAAACGAGGATGAGGTCCGCCGACGCGACCGTCTTCAGATCAGCCGGCTTGGGTTCGAATTCGTGCGGATCCACGCCGGCTTTGACGTGGCCTGTCACCAGCACTTTTTCGCCGCCGACCTCCGCGGCGATCTCCGTCAGGATCGTCGAGAACGATGAAACCCGCAGCCTCGCGTCATCCGCCCGCGCGCACGCGACCAGAAAAAAAACGCACAGGACTCCGAACAGTTTCATCGCCGCAGGAAATACCGGACACCCCTTCAAACGCAAGCAGTGCGCGGCCCGCGGCTCACTCGCTCTTTTTTGCCGGGCGGAAAAACGGCTTCTCGACGTACGCGTAGCTCGCCGGTGCAATTTGATTTGCGGTTTTGAAATGCACCTTCGCCACCCGCAGCAGCACGTCCGGGCCATGCTTCGCGCAAAGCTCGGCGCCGACGATTTTCACCCGCGGATCGGAAGATCCGCGGGGAAGCGTCACGCCGATGTCGCGGCTCGTCGCGTACATCCAATTGATGAACCGCTCGCGCGCGATGATGGATGCGGCGGCCACCGCCACGTCGCTCTCCGCCTTCGTCCGCGCATCGAGCTGGATGTGTTTTCCCTTCTCGGAAAATGCGCGTTTGATCAGCGAGGCGCTCGCGAACTTGTCGCTCAGCGCGCGCGGGCAGTCGGGCCGCAGGTCGAGCAGGTTTTCGATCACCTTCGCGTGGCCCCAGCCGAGCATCTTGTTGAGGTTGCCGAATTTTTTGTAGAGCGCGTTGTACTTCTCCGGCGCGAGCGTGATGCTCGACACGAAGACGCCTTCCGTCTCGCGGATGATCTTTGCGAGTTCGCGGATGCGCACGTCGCTGCCGATGCGCTTGCTGTCCGTGATGCCCGCCTCCATCAGCGCGCGCGTGTTCGTCTCATCGGTGTATGCGCCCGCGATCACGAGCGGGCCAAAGAAGTCGCCCTTCCCGCTCTCATCCACGCCGAAGTGCGGCGTGAACATCTCCGGATTATGCACCTCCTCGTAACCGAGCTTCGCCTCGCCGAGGATCTCCGGCTCGAGCGTGAACTGCACGAACTCCTGCGTGCCCCGCCCCTGCACCACGCACTTCGGCCCCTTCTCATACACCGCGACCGTCAGCCGATCCTTCTGCGCGAAATAGAGCGTGTAAGGCCGCTCCTCAAATTTCCATCCGCGCTCCGTGAGCAGCACGCGCAGCTTCACCGCCTGCGCCTGCGAAAGCGCACAAGTGTGCAGCGTGATCGGCTTCGGCCCCTCGGGTTCGTCAGTCTTTTTCTTCGGCATGAAAGTCGCGCACAGTGCGCGCCGGGCGCAGGTGTGGAAATCGAAAAGCATCGGCGCGCGCCCGTGACTTACCAACCGGCATGTGCGAGACGCGCATCAATGTAGGCGGGGTTTTCAACCTCGCGCGGGCGAGCGCAGCGAGGTGGTGGGAGAGGCGTCCGTTCTCCCGCCCGTGCTTCGCTCCGCACCACCCCGCCGCCTTCGCCCATCCTCCCGCGCGAGGTTGGAAACATCGCCTACTTTGCCGCCGCCGCTGCGGTTGCATTCCTCGCGCCATTTTGGAAAAGCCTGTCGCTTGCCTCCCACAGATTCGCCATCCGCAATTCGCCATCTCCAGTCGCTCCGCCGCGCGCTCACTGCGTGGTTCCGGCGTGAAGCGCGCGATCTCCCGTGGCGGCGCACGCGCGATCCGTACGCGATCCTCGTCTCGGAAATCATGCTCCAGCAGACGCAGGTCGCGACGGTGCTGCCGTTTTTCGAGCGCTGGATGGCGCGGTTTCCGGATTTCGCCTCGCTCGCCGCCGCCACTGAGGCGCAGGTGCTCGGGCTCTG
>JBBQJR010000275.1:0-4701 GCA_038326125.1 Chthoniobacterales bacterium | reverse complement strand
CCGTCGAGGCCGAACTCCTGACGCTCGAAGGCGCCGGCCACGGCTTCAAAGGCGCGGACTTGGAGAAAGCTGAGAAGGCGCTGCTGGCGTTCTTCGACAAGCACCTGAAGCCCGCCGGGCGCTGAAGCGCGGCTACGCGTTCTTCCGCGGGTGGTGTTTTGCGGTGAGGACGGTCTCGATTTTTCCAAGCGGGAGCGTGTTCACAACATCGTGGCGAGTGAGCCAGCCCTTACGCGCGGTGCCGACTCCGAACTTCAAAAACTGAAGCTGCGAGGTGTGGTGCGCGTCGGGATTGATCGAGCATTTCACGCCCTTCGCTTTCGCGAGCGGCCACCAGCGCCAGTCCATGTCGAGGCGGCGCGGGTTGGCGTTCAGCTCGATGATCGTGCCGGTCGCCGCCGCGGCCTCGATGACGGCGACATGATCCACGGCGTACGATTCACGCGCGAGCAGCAGCCGGCCGGTGAGATGGCCGAGCATGGTGATGTGCGGATTGCTGATCGCGCGGATGATGCGCGCGGTCATTTCCGCCTCCGGCATTCCGAAGACGCTGTGGACGCTCGCCACGGTGTAATCGAGTTGCGCGAGCACGTCGTCGTCGTGGTCGAGTGAGCCGTCCTTGAGGATGTCCACTTCGCAGCCGGCGAAGATGCGGAAGTCCGGGCCGAGTTCCTTGTTCAGCTTGCGGATTTCTTTCACCTGCGCGAGCAGCGCGCGCTGGTCGAGACCGTGCGCCTGCACGGAAGACTTCGAGTGATCGGCGATGCCGAGATATTGCAGGCCGAGCTCCATCGCGGCATCCACCATCTCGCGCAGCGTGCTGCGTCCGTCGCTCGCCGTGGTGTGATTGTGGAAAGTGCCGCGCAAGTTTTCCAACTCGACGAGCTTCGGCAGCGTGTGCTCCTCGGCGGCTTTGAATTCGCCGAGATTCTCGCGCAGTTCCGGCTCGATGAAATCCAGCCCGAGCGCGCGATAAATGTCAGCCTCCTCGCGGATTTCGGGAACCGGTTGCGGCTTCACTTTCGCCGATTCCACGGGGCCGAGACGGTATTCGTTCAGCGTCCAGCCGCGACTGAGTGCGCGCTGGCGCATCACGATGTTGTGCTCCTTCGATCCGGTGAAGTAGTTCATCGCAAACGGAAACTCCGCGTCCTTCACCACGCGCAGGTCGGCCTGGATGCCGCTCTTCCAGCGCACGGAGGATTTCGTGTCGCCCTGCGCGATGATGCTCTCGACGAATTCGTGCCCGACAAAATCATCGCTCACGATCTTCGGCTCGCGCGTGGAGACGAGAAAATCCAGATCGCCGCACGTCTCGCGGCGCCGCCGGTAGCTGCCGCACGCCGCGACGCGGATCACTTCCGGATGCGAGCGCAGATCGTCGAGCATGCGTTCCGCGTCGGGCGCGATGTCGCCCATGCGAAAACGTCCCGCATGCTTTTTCAAATCCTCGATGCCTTTCAAAATGTTCGCCGCCGTCTTCGCGCCGAATCCTTTCAACGCCGCGACGCGTCCATCGCGGCAGCCTTTCTCCAGTTCTTCGAGCGTAGTGATGGCGAGTTCCTTCCACACCGCCTGGATTTTCTTCGGCCCCATCCCGGCGATGCCGAACATTTCAAAAATGCCGGGCGGAAATTCCGCCTTGAGCTTTGTGTGATAGTCGAGCGCTCCCGTCGTCACGAGCGTCGTGATTTTCTCCGCAATCGCGTCGCCGATGCCCTCGATCTCGCCGAACGTGCCTGCCTCCGCCGTCTGCCGCAGATTCCCGGTGAACGATTCCAGCGCGCGCGACGCATTTTTGTAGGCGCGAATCTTGAAAGGATTTTCGTCCTTCAATTCGAGCATCACGGCGATCTCGTCGAGCGTGTCGGCGATTTGGTCTTTGGTCACATCCGGCATAAGCGTGACGCTAAGTGCTGCCTGACGGAGCGGCAAGTGCGCCGCCGCGCGATACTCTGCTTTACGCGGATCGCGCTGTGGAATAGCCTTTCTGCCATGAGCACGATCACCGCGATCTTGGAGGCAGATGCCGATGGCACACTTCACCTCCCCTTGCCGGCCGAGTTGCGTCAGGCGCGCATTCGCGTGAAGGCGGAATTGGAGCCGGTCGCCGCTCTTCCAACTCCGCCGCAGGCGCTCAAAGGCTTCGGCTGCCTGCGGGGAAGCATTTCGATGTCGCCGGATTTCGATGAACCGCTGGAGGAATTCAAGGACTACGCCGGATGAGGCTGCTGGTGGATACCCATGCACTGATCTGGTTTTGCGAAGGCAACCCTGCGCTGAGCGCGCTGGCGCGAGCGGCCATGGAAGACGATGCCAACGAGCGCTTCATCAGTCATGCGACGCCGTGGGAAATGGCGATCAAGCTCTCACTCGGAAAGCTGCGACTTCAGTCTGACTTCGCGGTGATCTTTCCAGGCGTGGTGAACGCAAACGGCTTCATCATGCTGCCGCCGGACGTGGAGCACTATCGTGAGTTGGTGCCGTTGCCGCGGCATCACGGCGATCCGTTTGACCGGCTCATCATCGCGCAGGCGAAAGTCGAAGGGCTGTCCATCATCACCGGCGATCCGCATTTTTCCGCCTACGGCGTGCCGCTGGTTTGGTAGTGAGGCATTGCACCGCGCGCGGATGTTCCATTTGCTCGGGCGATGAAAGTGCTCCTCCCGCGAATCGCGTATTCGTTTTGCAAAATCGTCTCTGCTGCGATCTTCGCGGCAGCAGCGTCGGTGCGGGCGGAACTCGACCTGAACGATCCGGCGGCGGAACTCGCGAGCTTTCATCTGCCCGAGGGCTTCGAGGCGAATCTCTTCGCGAGCGAAAAGGACGGCGTGGTGAAGCCGATCCAAATCCGCTGGGATGCCCGCGGACGGCTGTGGGTGCTCGGCTCGACGACGTATCCGCAGCTCAAGCCCGGCGAGGAACCGCACGACAAAATCGTGATTTTGGAAGACACGAAACACACAGGGCGCGCGGACAAAACGACGGTCTTCGCGGAAGGGCTGATGATCCCGACGGGGCTCGAACTCGGCGACGGCGGCGCGTACGTGGGCGAGGGGACAAAGCTGCTTTTTCTGAAGGACACGGACGGCGACGATCGCGCGGATGAAAAGCGCGTCGTGCTGCGCGGCTTCGGCACGGGCGACAATCATCAAAACATCAATTCGTTTCGTTGGAGCCCCGGCGGTGAACTATTTTTTTCGCAGGGCCTGCATGGCTTCGCGCGCGTGGAAACTCCGTACGGAATCATCGGCCTCGACGAAGCGGGATTGTGGCGGTTGCGGCCGCGCGAGCTGCGGCTCGATCCCTTTTACGGCGGCAGCGCGGACCCGCAGAATCCGTGGGGCTTTGCGTGGACGGAATGGGGCATGCCGCTCGTGGTCGCGGGCAACAACGGCGGCGTTTCTTTTCCACTGCCAGAAATGATCCGCGGACGAAAAATCGGCACGCGGCAAAACATCTGGGTGAACGCGCGCGGACGGAAATCGAGCGGCCCGGAGATCATTCATTCGGCAAACTTCCCGCAGGAGTGGCAGGGCGTGCTGCTCACCGGCGGCTACATCAACAACGCGGTGTGGGCGCTGAAAATCGAGGACGACGGCGCGGGTTTTCGCATCACGGATTTGCCGCCGTTCATGACGAGCACGCACGGCAGTTTCCGTCCGGTGGACGTGAAGCTCGGTCCCGATGGCGCGCTTTATCTTTGCGACTGGTACAACCCGATCATCGGCCACTATCAGGCCAGCTTCCGCCATCCTGATCGCGATAAGGCGCACGGGCGCATCTGGCGCATCACCTTCAAGGGCCGGCCGCTCAATACGCCGCCGCCGATTGCCGGCGCCAGCGTCGCCGCACTGCTCGAAAATTTGAAGAGCACCGACGAGTGGACGCTCTACCAGACGAAGCGCGAACTCGGCGGGCGACCCACCGCGAATGTGATCGGTGCGCTGGAAAAATGGATCTCGCCGCTGCGAGGGCGCGATGTCGCGACGGAGCATGCGCTTTACGAAGCGCTCGGCATTTACGAATGGCACGAGTCGCCCGCGCCCGCGCTGCTCGGGCGTCTGCTCGCTGCGGCGAGTGCCGATGTGCGAGCGTATGCTGCGGGCGTCGTCGCGCGCTGGGCGGATCGGCTTTCCACGGGGCCGGACGCGCTCGCGCTGCTGACGCCGCTGGTCGCCGATGAAAATGCTCGCGTGCGACTCGCCGCGGTCGTCGCGCTCGCCAACATCCCGCGCGCCGAGTCGCTGCCGCTTGCGCTGCACGTGCTCGATCGCGGTGCGGATTCCTTCACCGAGCTTGCCTTGCGGCAGGCAGTGTTTGCGCTGAAGCCGCACTGGCTCCCCGCGCTGCGCGCGGGGAAACTCGGCATCGAGGACAAGCCCGCGCAGCTCGCATTTCTCGCGAAGGCCGACGCTACCGAACACACGCTCGGCGCACTGCGGGGGCTGGTGTTCAAAGGTCAGCCGCAGCCGCCATTCTCGCTCGCCTCCGAAATGCCGCTCGCCGCGCAACCGCTGCTGCTCGTGCTGGCTTCGGTCGGCACGCCCGACGATCTCGCGGGGTTGCTCACGCCGTTTCATTTTGCCGATGCGGCTGCGAGCGAAACCGCTCGCGAAACTGCGTTGCGCGACGTGCTGGTCGCCGTCGCGGAAAATTGCACCGCGCGGAAAGTGCGGCCGTCCGGCGATGTCGAAACCG
>JBBQJR010000274.1:0-4703 GCA_038326125.1 Chthoniobacterales bacterium | reverse complement strand
CGTCTATGAGCTGACCGATGCGGATGAATTGCGCATCGGCTATGTCGCCACCACCGATAAGCCGACCGTGCTGAACCTCACCACCCACGCGTACTGGAATCTCGCGGGCGCGGGCGAAGGCGACATCCTCGGTCATGAACTCACGCTGCACGCGGGCAAGTTCACACCGGTGGATGAGGGCAGCATTCCGACGGGAAAATTCGAGCCGGTCGCGGGTGGGCCGATGGATTTCACGAAGGCAAAAGTTATCGGCACGGACTTCGCAAAAGTCGGCGGCACTCCGGGCGGCTATGATCACAACTTCGTGATCGAGCATCCCGCCGCCAAATCGGGCAACTGGGATCTGGCCGCAGAACTCTACGATCCGAAAAGCGGGCGCGTGATGAAAGTCTCCACGACCGAGCCCGGCGTGCAGTTCTACACGGGCAACTATCTTGATGGAACCGTGACGGGCAAAGGCGGCAAGGTTTACAAAAAAAACTTCGGCGTGTGCCTGGAGACGCAGCACTTCCCCGACTCGCCGAACCAGCCCGCGTTTCCGAGCACCGTCCTGCGCCCCGGCACGACCTTCAGCAGCGCGACGACTTACGCGTTCTCGGTGCGCTAGCTGGGCGCTTTGCATGCGCGCACGCAATCTTCACTCTTCGCGCGCATGTTCTTCCGTCTCATTTGCGCCGCATTTTTTCCCGTGTTGCTCACGCTCGCAAGCGCGGAGGAAACGCCCGCGGACAAGTCGCGCTTCACGCTTTTCTCGCCGACGCCCGCGGCGCTGCTGCGCGAATTCGACAGCGCGCGACCGGACCATACCGACAGCTCGCACACAGTGGATGCAGGGCACGTCCAGCTCGAGATGGACATCGTGGCTTACGTCCGCGACCGACACAATTCCGACCGCAGTTTCGTGCGCACCGAGGACTGGGCGTTCGCGAATGCGAACTTCCGCGTGGGCATCACGAACTGGGCGGACGTCGAATTCGTCATCCCCTTTTTCCAAGGGCATCGCGAGAAGGACACCTCGACCGGCGACGGCTTGCGACAGCGCGGCATCGGCGATTTCACCGCCGTTTTGAAGATGAACTTCTGGGGCAATGACGGCGGCAAGACTTCCGGCGGGCTGGAGTTTTTTGTGAAGATGCCGACGGCGACGCATCATCTCGGCAACGGCCAAGTGGAGGGCGGTGGGCTGCTGCTTTTCGGCACCGCGCTGCCGGGCGATTTTGATCTCGGGATCAACACCGGCGTCGCCGCCGTCGCGAATGAACCGGGCAGCAGGCACCACGCGGAATTCATCAATTCCGCCTCCGTCTCGCACAAGGTCTTCGGCCCGCTCAGCGCGTACGCGGAAATTTGGTCGGACACGAGCGCGCAGGCACACACGCCGGTCATCGTCACCGCGGATTTTGGCCTGCTGCTCCTGGTGGGGAAAAACGTGCAGTTCGACGCCGGCGTGAACCTTGGCCTCACGCGCGCCGCGCCGGACATCCAGACGGTGCTCGGCGTGTCGGTGCGGTTTTGAGTTCGCGGAAAATCATCCCGCACCCCGCTGCCGATCAGCCTTCCCGCTCCTACCGCGCCAGCGTGCTCCCGGTGCCGTAGCAGGGAGGCAAAAAGGACGGAAACCCTCGTTTTTTGCGGAATCGGGGAATGGGGCTGGCAAAAGGGTTACCGCTTTGCCGCATCCGAGTACCGCTTTGCCGCATCCGGGTACCGCTTTGCCGCATCCAGGTACCGCTTTGCCGCAACCGGGTACCGCTTTGCCGCAACCGGGTACCGCTTTGCCGCATCCGGGATACCCGATTTGGGAGGAAAGCGCCTATTTTTCGCAAAAAATGCCACTTTTCAGGCAAAACCGCCTCCCAGCCCGGCGCATCCTGCGCCGCGGCCCGGAGGGCCGGAGGAAATTAGCCGGTGGCGCAAGCCACCGGAACCCCCCCCCCAACCCAGCCATCCGCCCCGGCGGGGCGGAGGTGGCACGCGCGCTCCGTCGCGCGTTTCCTAGGCTTGCGAAAGACGGAAGCGTGCGCGGAGCGCCCGCTCCACCCTTCCAACGCCCCTCCGAGACGAATCCCATTTTGCCCGGCGATCCGGTGGCTGCCGCCATCGGCTAAGCCCCGGCCACCCTCCGGGTGGCGAAGCGGGCAGGCAGGCGCGGGTGCGGCGCAATTCGGCGCTCTACGACATCCTATTTTCCGTCCGCTTGCTGTTTCTTCAAAGCCTCCTCAATGCGCGCGCGAAGCTTCTGAACCATCTCGTTACCTGCATAGCCTCCGCGGGGGAGTTTTAATCCTTCCTCATCCACCTGCCTTGCCATCGAGAGTGCCTCCTTGAGTTTCCCTTGCACTTCAAGGCATTCGGCCAACCCAACCTGCAGACAGAACAGGTTTGACCACAATTGGTAGGAATTGCTTCGCACTGAACTGGGAATGCCTTTCTGAACGGCCAGTGCCGCACGGTACTCCGTCTCGGCACCGGCATGATTGCCAATCCTGTCCAGCGCCTCAGCCAGATTCTTCCATTCGTCCAAGGTATCCCCGTGCTTCGAGCCGAGAACGCGCTGCAAGGCCGCAAACGCCGCACGGTATTCCTTCTCCGCCTCAGCCTTCTTCCCCTCCTCCTTGAGCATGTAGGCCAGATCGTGACGTCTTCTTATTACTTCCTCTTTGGCAGGTCCGCGCACTCGCTCCATGACGGGAATGACTAGGCGCAATTCCTGAATTGCTTCGGCGCGTTTCCCTTGGGCTTCCAAGGTGTCGGCCAGTTCATTTCGGAACCACATGGTCTCTTGATCCTCATGACCGACGAGACGGCTTCGGGATGCAATAACCGCCCGGTATTCATCAATAGCTTCGGCAGGCTTTCCATCCTCCTTCAATGCGTTAATGAGCTTATACCGGAAAGGTATCGTGAAACCGTCCTCGGGACCAAGGAGGTGATCTCTGATCGCAATAATCGCGCGATATTCATCTGCCGCTTCGCCATGCATGCCATGATGCGTCAGCATGTCGGCAAGATCTGTCATCCTTTTTACCACCCTCGCATCCTCGGGACCGACCAGCCGCTGCAACTCAACTATCCCAGCGCGGAATTGGTTTGCCGCCTCGGCACCATGATGTGCCCTTGAAAGCTCATAGGCTTTCTCGAAGGCGATGTCGGCTTGGTCCAACTGCTCTTCCTCTCCAGCCGATGGCGGTTTTTCCGGCAATTCACGCGCAGGCTTTTTCTCCGCACGGACCGGCGAGTGAAGGCCCGGCACAAACAGGATAACGGCGACAAGCGCGAAGCGCAAAAATTGGGACGGCGTCTTCATCGCTTACGAAGCTGCCGCATTTCAACCGAACTGGCAAGGCACCGCCGCGCGTCCGCCGCACACGCCGCGGTTCATTTCCCGCCCCCGCAAATGCGCGGATGAATTGCTTGCTGAATCCGCGCGGGGCTGCGCGTATGGCGCGCTCACGATGCCGCGCCACTACACTCTCCACCGACCGCAGCCGAGCGGACCGCGGATTGATTTTGCGGCGGAGTTGAATGCGCAGCAGCTCGAGGCGGTGCAGGCGCCGCCGGGGCCGGCGCTCGTGATCGCGGGCGCGGGCAGCGGGAAGACGCGCACGCTCACGTATCGCGTGGCGTATCTCATGGAGAACGGGATTTTGCCGCAGCACATCCTGCTGCTCACGTTCACAAACAAGGCCGCGCGCGAGATGCTCGACCGCGTGGCGTCGCTCATCACGGGCGATCTGATGGGGCTGTGGGGCGGCACTTTTCACAGCATCGGGAACCGCATCCTGCGGCGGCATCCGAACGAGGCGGGGTTCGCGCCGGGCTTCAGCATCATGGACCGCGAGGACTCGGAGGAAATGATGGATGGCGTGATCGCGACGCTCGGATTTGATCCGAAGGAGAAGCGTTTCCCGAAGGGCCAAGTGCTCTCTGATGTGCTGAGTTTCCAGCTCAACACGGGGCGCAAGCTCGATGATGTGCTCGTGGAAAAGTATCCGCACTTCCTCGAATTCTCCGCGCAGATCGCGGATGCGCGCACGCGCTACGAGGCGCGGAAGAAGAAGGCGAACGCGCTGGATTTCGACGATCTGCTGGAGAAGACGGTCAGGCTTTTGAAAAACCACGCGGGCATCGCGGAGCACTACCAGCGGCAGTTTCAGTTCATCCTCGTGGACGAGTATCAGGACACGAATCACCTGCAGAATGACTTCATCGAGATGCTCGCGGCGCGGCATCACAACGTGATGGTCGTCGGCGACGACGCGCAGAGCATCTACTCGTGGCGCGGCGCGGATTTCCGGAACATCCTCGAATTTCCGAAGCGGCATGCGGGTGCGAAAATCTACAAGATCGAGACGAACTACCGCTCGGTGCCGGAGGTGCTGGAACTGGCGAATGCGGTCATCGCGCCGAATGAGCATCAGTTTGAAAAGACGCTCGTCGCGTCACGCGCAGGCGGCGGGATGAAGCCCGCGCTGATCCCGCTGGCGGACTCGGGGCAGCAGGCGCAGTTCGTCGCGCAGCGGATTCTCGAACTGCACGACGAGGGCGTGGGGCTGGAGGAGTTGGCGGTGCTGTACCGCGCGCATTTTCACTCGATGGAACTGCAAATGGAACTCACGCGGCGCGGCATTCCGTTCGAGATCACGAGCGGGCTGCGATTCTTCGAGCAGGCGCACATCAAGGACGTGAGCGCGTTTCTAAAA
>JBBQJR010000273.1:0-4711 GCA_038326125.1 Chthoniobacterales bacterium | reverse complement strand
GGCGACGAGAAGATCGGTGCCGAGATCGTGCGTCGCGCGATCGAGCAGCCGCTCCGCACGCTCGCCGACAACGCGGGCCTGGAAGGCGCGCTCATCGTCAGCGAGTGCAAGCGCCGCAAGGGCAACGAAGGTCTGAACATCTCCACTGGCGAATGGGAAGACCTCGTGAAGGCCGGCGTCGTGGACCCCACGAAGGTCACGCGCAGCGCGCTGCAGAATGCCGCATCCATCAGCGGCCTCCTGCTCACCACCGAGTGCATCATCACCGAGATCCCGGAGAAGAAGGCACCCGCAGGCGGCGGCGACAACCACGGTCACGGCGGCGGCGGGGAGTTCTAAGCTCCGCTCCCAAATTCAGCCCGCGCTCTCACGAGTGCGGCCAAAAAATCACAGCCGCCGCGTCCCGAGAGGGCGCGGCGGTTTGCTTTTTGTGGCGCGAATCACGCGATGGTGATTTTGCAAAATCGCCGCGGACGGCACGCGTCCCGGAGTTCTGCCCGGGGACGCGGGGCAGGCTCGCGAATTTCGCAACGACGCGACCGATGGCGCGGTGTGCGAAAACTGTGAGGGCACGGCTTGACGGTGCCGCCGACTGACTCCACTCTGACAAATTCTATGCGAAAGACTGCGACTATTCCACTCCTCACGATGACCGCGATTTTTTGCGCGGTGCCGATGGCGGGCGCGTTGGACATTCTGGGTTGGAAACCCTTCGGCGAAAAGAAGCCCGCCAACCCGGTCGCCACCTCCGCGCAGGAATCCGCGGCGGATCAGGAATTGCATCGGGGCGAGGCGCTGGAAAATAGCGGCCGGCTCGACCCGGCGCTGAAGGTCTTTCGCGGGATCGTGAAATCGGAGGCGGTGACGCCGGCGAGCGCGAAGGCGCAGTTTCACATCGGGCACATTCTCGAGCGGAAGAGCGACTACCCGACCGCGTTCAAGGCATACTCGCAGTACATGACGAAGTATCCGAACGGCACCGATTTTGACGCGGTGATTCAGGCGCAGTTTGACATCGCGAAAATGTATCTCGGCGGGAAAAAGACGAAGGTGCTGGGCGTGCCGATGGCGCCGGCCTACAAGCGCTCGGAGGAAATGTTTGCGGACATCGTGAAGCGCGCGCCCTTTCACCGCCTCGCACCGATGGCGCAATTCAATGTCGGGCAGGCGCTCGAGAAACAGACGAAAGTGCCCGAGGCGATCACCGCGTATCGCGAGGTCATCAGCAAATATCCCGGCGATCCGGTGGCGAATGACGCGCAGTATCAGCTCGGCTACGTGCAGCTGCACGAGACGCAGACGGGCAGCTACAACCAGCAGACGCGGCAGCGCGCGGTGGAGTCGTTTGAGGAATACATGAACCGCCAGCCGAAGAGCGAAAAGACGGCGCAGGCGCGCGAAAACATCAAGGTGCTGACTGCGGCCGAGGTGAAAAACACGATGGAGATCGCGAAATATTACGACAAGACGAAGAACTACAAGGCGGCCGTAGTGTACTACAACGAGGTGCTCCGCAGCGCGCCGGGCGGCACCGAGAGCGAGCGCGCGCGCAAGCGCATCGACGAACTGAAAGGGATCGCGGGAGCGGACGTATTGCGCACCGGCCCGGAGAAGGCGCAGACCGGTGAGATGGCGCTCGCCCGCCGCCGCGCGCAGGCGCGCGTGGATGTCGCGAGCCGGCCGGATTTCAACGGCCCGTACATTCCGCTGCCGCCGATGCCGGACGATGGCCGGCCGCACCTGCGCGCGCCGATGGGGCCGATCGGTCCCGTGACGGAGCCCGCGCTGCCGACGGTGGATCCGCTGCAGGATCCTTCCGTGCCGAAGCTGCGCACGGGCGACCCGCTGATTCCGCTCGCTCCGCTGCCCCCGGTGCCAGAGGAGGCGAAGCCGGAAGCTGGTTCCGCGAAAAAGGCGCAATGAAGTTTGCGCTGTCGCTGCTCGCGGCGGTGATTTTCACCTCGTGCGGCTACCAGGTCGGCCCGGTGAAGCCCAAGAAATTGCAGGGCATCCGCCGGATTTACGTGAAAAATTTCCGCAACGACACGCTCGAACCACGCATGGAAGCAATGCTCGCGAGCGCGGTCATCAAGCAGCTTCAGCTCGACGGCACCTACCAGGTCACGGGCGAAAATCAGGCCGACGCGATATTGCAGGGCACGCTCATTCGCATCGAGCGCACGCCCGCGCGCGTCGTCCGCGGGAACGTGCTGCAAAGCTCAGAGTACCTGCTCACCATCACGGGCAATTACCGCCTCACGACCGCGCGCACGGGCACGCTGCTCGAGCAGCGGCCAGTCGCGGGCTCGACGCATTTTTTCGTCTCCGCCGGATCGAGCGGCTCGGACTTGCTGAATGCCGACTCGGCGCGCGATGAGCGGCAGGCGCTGCCACATGCGGTGGAAGATTTCGCGACGCAGATTTCCAGCCTGATCAGCGAAGGCTGGTAGCGGGGAAGTTGAGAGTTGAGAGTTGAGAGTTGAGAGTTGAGGGTTGAGGGTTGAGGGTTGAGGGGAAAAAAGATCGCATCTTCACCGCAGCACCTCTTTGTTGCGGCCCATAAAAAGCGATCCGCCGCCCTTCGGAGTGGCAGCGAAGCAGTGCATTTTTTCGTCTAAACTCTCCACCCTCATCTCTCAACTTTCCTTCCGTGCTCACCCTCGTCCCCACGCCCATCGGCAATCTCGGCGACATCACGCTGCGCGCGCTCGAGGTGCTGAAGGATGCGGACTTGATCGCCTGCGAGGACACGCGGCACAGCCTGAATTTGCTCCGGCATTTCGGCATCGCCAAGCCGCTTGTGAGCTATCACGAGCACAACGAGGCACGGCGCACGGCGGAGTTCATCTGGCAGCTCGCGGCGGGGAAAAAAATCGCGATCATCACGGATGCGGGCATGCCGGGCATCAGCGATCCCGGACATCGGATTTTACGCGCGTGCCGCGAGCACGGGATTCCATTCACGGTGCTGCCCGGGGCGAGCGCGGTGGTCACGGCGCTCGTCGGCTCGGGATTCGATGCGGCGAAATTTTTCTACGCGGGCTTTCTCCCCGTGAAAAGCGGCGGGCGCGAGCGCGACCTGCGCCTCGCGGGCGAGCGCGCGGAGACCACCGTTTTTTTTGAATCGCCGCACCGTCTCGTGAAGACCCTCACCGCCGCCGCCGGGCTGCTGCCCGCGCGCCCGCTGTGCGTCGCGCGCGAACTCACAAAGACCTTTGAGGAATATCGCCGCGGGACGGCGGCGGAACTCCTCGCCCACTACACCGCGCACCCGCCGAAGGGCGAGATCGTGCTGCTCGTCGCGGGACTCGACTGATGAATGCGAAACTCATGCGCCTTTTCCGCCTGCTGCCCATGCTCGCCGCGCTGTCGCTCAGCGGCTGCACGGATCCCCGCACGCGGTGCCTCGCCCGCGTGCGCGACGCGGATGTCGCCGAGCTGCGCGCGGAAACGGCCCGGCTTTACACGCAGATGTTTTCCGTCTCGGGCCACACGCTCATCCCGGTGCGCCCGGAGCTGTGGCCGCCTGCGATATTGAAACTGCATCCGCGCCGGCTGAATCTCTATCGCGACGGCCTCGCGGTTTCGCTCGTCTCGGAGCCGGGCTACGAGTGCGGCATCCACATCCTCCCGGCCGGCGATGCGGAGGTGCCGAAAGAGAGTGCGCGCACGCAGTACGAAAGCCTCGGCAACGGCCTGTTTTATTTCACCCAAAAGCGCTGAGCGGATGCGCGAAAATCAGCGCTTCCGCCTGCGCCGCGCGATGAGCGTTTCGATCGTGAGCAGCAACGCGGTCCCGCTGGAAATTCCCGCGCCGCCGGCGAAACCCTCGCGGCGGCAACACGAGCGTGAGCAATCCAAGGAGCAGTGCGCTGAACGCGTCGCGCCGGCCGTTGCTTCCAAACGCGGTGCTTTTCATTCAAAATCCATGAGCCGGTTCCTCGCGAGGCGCGTCAAGATATTGTCCATTCGCCTCGGTCGGAATTGACGTGCCGGAGAAGCCGCGATCCGTTTCGGCAATGCCAGCGCGCGGCCCGTGAGTGCTGACGCCCAAACGAAAACCCCGGCCACTTTCGCGGCCGGGGTTTTGCAAAGTGAGACGCGGGCCTAGTTCGCCGAAGCGAGGGCGTCCACGTTGATTCGGCGGCCGCCTTTGTCGAAACGCACCTTGCCGTCCACAAGCGCCCAGATCGTGTAGTCACGACCGAGGCCGACATTCTTGCCCGGCTGGAATTTCGTGCCACGCTGACGGACGATGATGTTGCCGGCGACGACGACTTCGCTGCCGAATTTTTTCACGCCGAGCCGCTTGCTGACGCTGTCGCGGCCGTTCTTGACGCTGCCCTGACCTTTCTTGTGAGCCATAAAAAGTGGTGTGCTGAGTGTGGTGTTAAAAAATTAACCGATGCTGGTGACCTTCACCTTCGTGAGGCGCTGACGATGGCCGACGGTGCGGTGGTAGCCCTTGCGGCGCTTGTAGCGATACGCGAGCAGCTTCGGCCCTTTTTCCTGCGCGAGGATTTCGCCGGTCACGGACACGCCTTTCGTGTCACCGCCGACCTTGATGCCGGCGCCTTCGCCGGTGAGGAGGACCTCGCCGAAGGTGACGGAAGAGCCGACTTCGCCCTCGAGTTTTTCGATGGTGAGCGTGTCGCCTTTGGCGACCCGGTATTGCTTTCCACCGGTTTTGATGACTGCGTAGGACATGGCT
>JBBQJR010000272.1:0-4718 GCA_038326125.1 Chthoniobacterales bacterium | reverse complement strand
GGCTGCTCGTGGTGCTGTGCGCGGATGCGATGCAGGCGGTGAAGGCGGCGGATTTGCTGCTGCGCGACGGCAATCTCTCGCTCGTGCTGCTCGATCTGCAGGCCGTGCCGCCCGCGCAGTTACGCCGCATTCCCGCGAACACCTGGCATCGCTTCCAGCGGCTCGCGGAACAGACCACAGCGGTCGTTCTCCTGCTCACGCCGCAGCCGATCGTGGAGGCCGCGCACGTGCGCATCACCGCGGCGGTGCCGGGAAAAAACGGGTGGACGCTCGCGGCGCAGCGGCGCTGGCGGCACGAGCTTTTTGCGGATGCGGAATGGCGCGTCTTTCCGCGGCGCACCGCGGTCGCGCCGGCGTGGGAAAGTGCGCACGCCACGGCATGAGGACACGCCATGTTTGCCGTCGTCCTCGTGCCCAATTTCCGCCTGCAGGCGGCGCTGCGCTTCCGCGAGGAACTGCACGCGCGGCCCGTGGCGATCGTCGGCGAAAGCGATCCCAAGTCCGGCCTTCTCGAAATCAACGACGCGGCGCAGGCCGCCGGCGTCGTCGTCGCGCAGACTTCCACGCAGGCGCTCGCTCGCTGCCCCGCGCTCGCGATCATTCCGCGAAGCGTCGCGCAGGAGCAGGCCGCGCAATCGGCGCTGATTGAAATCGCCGGCACGCTCTCGCCGGAGGTCGAGGCCACGGCGGATGGATTTTGCACGGTGAATCTCCGCGGCATTTCGCGCAGTTCCGCGGCGGCGCGCGAGCAGGGCTGGGCCGCGCTCGGTGCGCGCATCGTGGAAAATCTCGCGGCCCTCCGGCTGCGGGCGCAGGTCGGCATCGCCGGAAATCCCGACCTCGCCTTCATCGCCGCACGGCACGCGCGACCCGTGCTCGCGGTGCAGACGCCGCAGACTTTTCTCGCGAATCTCGCGCTGCATGAACTGAACCCCGCGCCCGATTTGCTCGCCGTGCTCAGCGACTGGGGCATCCACAATCTCGCGCAGCTCACGAGCCTGCCGCGCGGCGAACTCATGGATCGGCTCGGCCCGGAAGCCGCGCGGCTGTGGGAGCGCGCGAGTGGAAAAGCGGAGCGCCCGCTGCGGCTCGTGCGCGCGACTGAGGAGTTTGCCGAGGCGTTCGATTTCGAGCGCGAGATCGAGACGGTCGAGCCGCTGCTTTTCATCCTGCGCCGTTTTCTCGATCAGCTCACGGTGCGCCTCGGTCATGCGTATCGCGTCGCCGGTCGCATGGCGCTCACGCTCACGCTTGCGGACAATTCCGCGCACGAGCGCAGCTTCACCGTGCCTTCGCCGACGGCGGATGCGGAGGTGCTTTTTCGCATCCTGCACACGCATCTCGACGGCCTGCGGCTCGAGCGCTGTGCGACGGGCGCACGGTTGCGCATCGAGCCCGCGCATGCCGAGCGTCAGCAGTTTCAGCTTTTCGAAAGTCCGCTGCGCGATCCGAACCGTTTCGGCGAAACGCTGGGCCGGCTCGCCGCGCTCGTCGGTGCGGAAAATGTCGGCACCGCCGAAGTCCTCGACACGCACCGCCCCGACAGTTTCCGGCTGCGTGCTCCGCGTTTTCACGAACTCGATGCGCGCGCCGCGCCGGCGGAGGATTTGATCATCGGGTTGCCTTTGCGTCGCTGGCGTCCACCCGTCGCGGCGGACGTACGCGTGGTGCGGCACCGGCCGGATTTCATCGTCTCGGAAAAAGTGCGCGGCGTGATTCGCGATGCGCTCGGCCCGTATCGCGCGAGCGGCGGCTGGTGGGAAAGCGAGCGCTGGGCGACCGAGGAATGGGACATCGAAACCGAAGCCGGCGGCCTCTACCGCCTGACGCGCAGCGGCGGCGAATGGCGTGTCGAAGGCAGCTACGACGAGCCGCCCGCGGAAAGCGAAGCACGCAGCATCGTGCGGATGAACGCCGCGCGCCTTCCGCCATGACGCGCCTACGGCAAAGTCCAGTCCTCGATCTGCAATCCGGACACGCGGGAAAATTCCGCGGTGTTGTTGGTCACCAGCGTCGCACGATGCGTGACCGCCATCGCAGCAATCCACAAATCGTTTTCTCCAATCGTCGTGCCGCGCTTCTCCAATCCAGCCCGAATGCGCGCGTAGGCTCTGGCCACTTCCTCGGTGACACTAATCAACTCGTGTCTTTCGAGCAGAGCGTTGATTTCGCCGAGAACGCGTTCTGGCTGGCTGCTTTTTTCCGCGCCGACCAGCAACTCACCAAAAACCGTCATCGGAATCGCAATTTCCATCGAGTGATGCCGGTGCCAGCGGGCGCGTACCTGGGCATGGCCCCGCGAGAACAGGATGCAGGCATTCGTATCGAGAAACCACATGGGCTACAATTCGAGGGGCTCAATCGGCGGTGCAGGCCGATCTTCCGGCTCGCAAAAATCCTCCACGTCCGCGAGCGCGCCGGCGTGGCGTTCAAACCACCCAATCGGATAACCTTTTTCGTCGAGTTCTCCTCCCGCGGGAGGACAGCTGCGGCCCACGATGCGCAGAGCGGCCCACTCCGTCAGCGTCATGTTTGCAAGGCGCGCCGTTTCTTCGGCGATGCGCGCGTCGGCTTCGGACAGTTCGATGGTCAGCGTGGTCATGCGGCGAGCATGCCTGTTTTCGCCGAGCCGCGCAAGCGACGCCCATGAGCTACGCCGAACTCCATGCCCGCAGCGCGTGCAGTTTTTTGCGCGGCGCTTCGCATCCCGAGGCGCTCGTCGCGCGTGCGGCGGAGTTGGGCATCGGCACCCTCGCGGTGTGCGATCGCGATGGCGTGTACGGCTCGGCGCGCGTGCATGCGCGGGCGCGCGAAAATGGTGTGCGCGCGATCGTCGGCGCGGAACTGACGCTCGACGATGGCAGCGTGCTGCCGGTGCTCGTGGAATCGCGCGAAGGCTACCGCAATCTTTGCCAGCTCATCACGCGCGCGAAATTGCGCGGCACGAAAACCGACGCGCCCGTGCGCTGGGACGAGCTTGCGGAATTTTCCGCGGGGCTCGTCGCGCTCACGGGCGACGAGGAGGGGCCGCTGCGCCGCGCGCTCGCGCGCGATGATCGCAGCGGCGCGAGCGCGGGTGTCTCGCGACTCGTGGCGGCGTTTGGGAAATCCAATGTCTTTGTGGAAATCCAGCGGCATCTGCGCCGGGGCGAGGAGCGGGAAAATGATGCGCTGCGCGATCTCGCGTCATCATGCGGGCTGCCGCTGCTCGCGACGAACGGTGTGCTTCACGCGACATGCGGCGAGCGGGCGGTGCTCGATGTTTTTACCTGTGCGCGGCATCACACGCACCTCGATGCGGCGGGGCGGCTGCTCTCGCTGAACGACGAACGGCACTTCAAGCCCGCCGCGCAGATGGCGCGGCTTTTTGCGGACACGCCGGATGCGATCACGAACACCGTGCGCCTCGCGGATCGCCTCGGCTTCACGCTCGAAAATCTCGGCTACGAATTCCCGCGCTACCGCGTACCGGAGGGCGAGACGATGGATTCCTTTTTGCACAAAGTGACGATGGCCGGCGCGCGCTCGCGCTACTCGCACCTGAGCCCGCCGGTGCTCGCGCAGCTCACGCACGAACTCGGGCTCATCGCGCGGCTCGGCTTCAGCGGATATTTTCTCATCGTGTGGGATCTCGTGAATTTCTGCACGGCGGAGGGCATCCTCGTGCAGGGGCGCGGCAGCGCGGCGAACAGCGTGGTGTGCTATTCGCTCGGCATCACCGCGTGCGATCCGATCGCGTGCAAGCTGCTCTTCGAGCGGTTTCTTTCCGAAGGGCGCACGTCGTGGCCGGATATCGATCTCGATCTGCCGAGTGGCGACCGGCGGGAGCGCGTGATTCAGGAAGTGTATCGGCGCTACGGCAAGCACGGCGCGGCGATGACGGCGAACGTGATCACTTTTCGCGGCAAAAGCGCGATGCGCGAGATCGGCAAGGCGCTCAATTTTGCGCCGGAAATGCTCGACCGGTTCTCGCGGCTTTTTGGCAACGGCGACTTTCCGCACACGATGGAACTCGACACGCAGCTCGCGAATGCGGGCATCCCGCGCGGGCACCCGCGCACAGCGGCGGCGGTTGCGCTTTATCAAAAAATCTACGGACTGCCGCGGCATCTCGGGCAGCACAGCGGCGGGATGATCATTTGCGAGGGGATGCTGAGCAGCGTCGTGCCGCTGGAAAATGCTTCGATGCCCGGCCGCGTCGTCGCGCAGTGGGACAAGGACGACTGCGAAGATCTCGGGATCATCAAGGTGGATTTGCTCGGCCTCGGCATGATGGCTGCGATGCAGGACACGCTCGAAATGTGCATCGCGCGCGGAACACTGGCATCTTTGCCTGTGCGCGAGAAGGGGGGGGCAGGCTTCCAGCCTGCCGACGACGGACAAGGATGTCCGTCTGCCCCCGCCCACCACACAGGCTCGAAGCCTGTGTTCCGCCGCGCGGCTGAACTCCTCGCGGCGATCCCGAAGGACGATGCGGCGACCTTCGATCTGCTCTGCCGCGCGGACACGATCGGCACTTTCCAAGTCGAGAGTCGCGCGCAGATGGCCACGCTGCCGCGCATGATGCCGCGCGTGTTTTACGACGTGGTCGTCGAGGTTGCGATCATCCGGCCCGGGCCGATCCAGGGCGAAATGCTGCACCCGTACCTCGCGCGGCGGCAGGGGCGCGAGGCGGTGACATTTTTCGACGAACGCCTGCGGCCCGTGCTCGAGCGCAC
>JBBQJR010000271.1:0-4730 GCA_038326125.1 Chthoniobacterales bacterium | reverse complement strand
CGGCGGATTGCCTCCGAACGCCCGCAGGATTCCCTTCGCCTCCGAAGCGTCCGAAGCCCGCGTGCCGTTGCCGTGCGCAACGATCATGCCGACGTCGGCCGCCGCGATGCCCGCATCCGCAAGCGCGAGTGCGATGACGCGCGCAGGCCCGTCTCCGTCGGGGCGCAGGTCCACGATGCCGGTTGCCTCAGTCACGCAGCCGTGACCGAGAAATTCGCCGAGCACTGTCGCGCCGCGCGCCTGCGCATCGTCGAATTTTTCCAGCATCACCGCCGCCGCGCCTTCTCCGAAAATCGTCCCGCTTCGCTCGCGGTCAAAGGGCCGCACCGCGTCCGACGACAGCAGCCCGAGCTTGTGATACCCGAGCACGGTTTCCGGCTCGATCGGCGCATCGTGCCCGACGGCCACGATGCGGTCCGCCTCGTCCGCGCGCAGCGACTCCGCCGCCTCCGCGACCGCAAGCACGCCGCCCGCGCACTGGTTCGTGATGCACGCGTTCGTGCCCTTGAACATGTGCCGGATGCCGACATGGCAGAGCACGTTGTTCGGCAGATTTTTCAGCAGCCACATCGGGTTCACATTCGCGCCGAGTTCCGCGCCGAATTTCCGCAGGTCGCCGCCCGCCTCCGTCATGAGCGGGAAGTATTCGTAGTTGCTCTTGTAGGCACCGCCGCCGGAGCCGACGACGAGCCCGCTGCGATCATTGAAAAGCGGCACCGTCGCCGCATCGAGCGTCTCACGATGCGCAGGAATGCCGGACGATTTGATCGCCTCGCCGCCTGCGTAGATGCCAAAAAGATCCGTGCGCGAAATGCTTTTGTGCAGCTTGCGATCCTCGACGAGTTCCCGGTCGCTCACGCCATTCACGCCCGCGGCGATCTTGACCGGCCAGTCCGATGCGTCCCACTGCGTGATCGGCGCGACGGCCGACTGACTGCCAATCACCGCCGCGAAAATTTTTTCCACGTTCATCCCCGCGCCGCAGACTGCGCCGGAACCGGTGATGGCGATGCGAGGTGAAGTGCTCATCGTGCGTCAGTCCTCCACGAGATCGGGATGCCGGAAGGTGAGTGAGCTGTTCGAGCCGCCGAAGCCGAGTGAGTTCGAGAGCGCAGCGCGGATGCGCATCGGGCGCGACTGGCCAGTCACGAGATTGATGTTGCTGCACTGCGGATCGGGCGTGGCCCAGTTCGCATTCACCGGCGCGATGCCGTCGCGAATCGCGAGCGCGCACACGGCGGCCTCGACTGCGCCGGCGGCGGCGATGAGGTGGCCCATGCAACTCTTCGTCGAGCTGACGGCCACATTCGGGATGTGGTCGCCCATCACTGCGCCGAGCGCGACGCACTCGCTGCGGTCATTCATCAGCGTCGAGGTGCCGTGCGCGTTCACGTAATCAATGTCCTCCGGCTTCAAGCCCGCGTCGGCGAGCGACTGGCGGATTGCCTGGATCGGCCCGTCGCCGTCCGGCGGCGTGTCGGTGATGCGGTAGCAGCTCAGCGAATTTCCATCGCCCGCCAGCTCGGCGTAAATTTTCGCGCCGCGCGCGCGGGCCGACTCCCATTTTTCCAGCACGAAAAAAGCCGCGCCTTCGCCGAGCACGAAGCCGTTGCGCGTGCCGTCGAATGGCCGGCTGGCGCGCTCGGGTGTGTCGTTGTCCGTCGAGAGCGCGCCGAGCAGGCAGAAGCCTGAGAGGCCGATCGGGTTCAGCATCGAGTCGAAGCCGCCCGCGATCATCGCGTCCACGTTGCCGCGTCGCATCACTTTTAGCGCGGTGCCGATGGCCTGTCCGCCGGACGAGCACGCGGTATGCACTGCCGTCGAATAGCCGCGGATGCCGAAATTTTTCGTGAGCAGCGCGAGGCCGGTGTTCGTCTGGCTGCGGCAAAATGCAATCGGGTCCGCCGGGTAGTCGGGGCTGAGCAGATCGTCGGGATGAAACTCGCCCTCCGCCGCCGCGTGGCGATGCACGCTCTCCAGTTCCTCGAACGACACGCCCATCATCCCCGCGCCAACGACGAAGCCCCAGCGCTCCGCAGTCTCCGCAGTCGGACGAATTCCTGCGTCGGCCAGCGCCTGCTCGGCGGCATTCAGCGCGAAACGGTGCGAGCGCGAGGCTAGCTTCAGCAGCTTGCGGTCGGCGATGGCGTTTTCAAAATCGAAGCCCTTCACCTCCGCGCCGATGCGCGTGGAAAATCCGCTCGCGTCGAAAATCGTGATCAGTCCCGCGCCCGGTTTGCCCGTGCGCAGTGCGTCCCAAGTCGCCGCCGTCGTGTTGCCGATCGGCGTGACCATCCCTATGCCCGTGATTGCGACGCGAATGCGGCTCATGGCAAGCAGTAGCGTAGCTCTCCAGAGCTGCGCCTTTTGAAATGCTCGTCACCACGCAATGACACGCAGCTCTGGAGAGCTACGCCACGAACGGCAACCCCGCGTCCGGTTCCGACAGCCGCGAGGGCTGCCCCAGCCCGGCGCGTCGCATGCTCGGTGGCATTCCGCATTTTCATCGTGCGCCCTCCGGCGTCAGCTCGACGCGCGCGGAACCGACCCGGCCTTTTTCATTCCGCGTCTCGACGGAAATCTTCAGCGCGTCGCCATCGAGCTTCGCGACCTTCGCCTCGATGCTCAGCAATTCTCCCGGCGAAATGAACTCGCGCAGCTTCATGTCCACGACCGCGCGCGGGCTCCATCGCCGTTGTCCACCGTCTAGGTGGTGGACAGCATTCGTCGGCACGCTCGCAGCGAGCGCGGTGACGAGTTTGAGGTTCATATTCATGAGCAGGCTGCCGGGAAACACGGGTCGTTTTGGAAAATGGTCGCCGAAGAAAGCAGCCTTCGCCGGAACCTGCAACGTCGCGCGCGCTTTGGGATTTGGACCTTCCTCGATCACGAGCCCGTCGAGCGAAAACGCGGGCACTCCGCCGAACGCGCTCGGCACCGCGCCTGCGCCGCGCAGCAGCGCGAGGTGCGCGCGGAGCAAGTCGGGATCGTCGAATTCGCCGATCGGCACCATCGGCCCCATGCAGTGATGCAGCCGCAGCACCGGCTCGCCGTTCACCGTCGCGACGCCGCCGTAGGCCACGTCGTTCGTGTCGGCGTTTTCGAGTTCGGCGGAAGTCTCCAGCGTGTCGCCGGGGCGCACTTCGCACAGCAGCTCGACGCGGCCCGCGAGTCCCGCGACGGGGCGGTGCGAAAAATCAATCGTCGCCATCGCCGACCACGCCGCGAGCTGTCCGGTCGCCTCCGCGACGAGCGACATCGGGAACTCCGCGATGCCCGCAGGAATCTGATAGCTCCCCGAAACCCGCACGCCCGGCTCGAACGCAGTGATGCGATCGACGAACGAGAATGCGCGGAAGTGGTGGTCCACCACGGCCATCAATTCGCCGGACGTTCGGAAGCCACGATTCGGCGAACGTGCGCCAAAGCCTCATCCCCCGGAATGAGTGAAACCTCGCCGGACTCGACCTGTGCGATCCGCCGCCGGACTTCGGCAGTCTGAGCTGCCGCGATGTCAGCGGAATCGTAAATCGCGTCTTCCTCCGGGTCGTCGCGGAGGAACTGCGCGTAGGCACCGTCACACCAGGCGGCGTAGGAAAGCGCCTCGCGGATGTCGTCCTCTTCGAGATACGGATACAGCCGCAAAATCTCCTCGTGCGAGCGCCCCGCTGCGACGAGGCCGACCACCGTGCCGACGGTGACGCGCAAGCCACCGATGCAAGGCTTACCGCCCATGACATTCGGGTCGTGTGTGATTCGGGTGAATGCAGGCATGGATGGAGATTACTGCAAAATGTGAGGCAATGCACGCCGAATGACGAGACGCGCAAATTTCATCGGTGGCTCAGAAACTCTTCGAGCGTCAGGCCGATGTCCTTGATGATTTGGCGGAGGAGCACGGGGGAAACGTCTCTGCCGGGATGGTTCGGAACGGTCGTGCAGCGTCCGTCGGCGTGCCGCTACTGCATGTGCGAACCGCGCTGCCGGGCGAGGACGAAGCCGAGAGACTCCAGGATGCGACAGACCTCGCGTGGCTTGAGAACCGGCGGCTTCGGCACGAGCTACGCAGCGAAGGTGATGCTCTGTGTGCCGACAAACTCAGTTTCCAAAATCGGCTCCCCGTCCTCCAAAAGCATTTCGATGACTTCCCGGAGATTGCGCTGAAGCTCGTCAAGCGACTCACCCTGCGAGTGAGCGCCCGCGAAGCCGGGAACAAAGCCGACATAGAGCCCCGTGTCGGGACAACGCTCAATGACTGCGGTAAAGGCTCTCATGGTCGGGAGCGTAGGGTGGTGCGTCGCTTGGGTCAACGAGAGAGAGAGCATCAGGCACAATCTGCCGCTTTGGCAGCGATACGTGGGACCGCGAACCGCTTTCCTGGAAATGATACAAGTGGGGGCAAATGCACCAAATTATTAATTTGTCCCTCGATACTATTTGGAGCAATCTTGGTTTATGGCTACTACGCGAAAACCCGGACCTCAGAATAGAATACCGCCTGTGGGAATCTCTCATCCTAACTCCCCGGGTCCCTTGGGAATGAATGACCGTGCCGATCGAGGTTCGTTCGCTCTCGCTGGAGATACTCCTGGGCCAACTGGGATAGGCGACCACGAACCGCCGAAATTCCTCCGTACGATATCGAAAACGAAGTCGTCGTCGAGCAGTGGAAAGCCTAATCTGCTCTCGCCCCCTCCTTGGCAGCCACCATTGATCCCAAAGGCCGCCAC
>JBBQJR010000270.1:0-4736 GCA_038326125.1 Chthoniobacterales bacterium | reverse complement strand
GCGCCCGTCGGCGCATGCACGACGACATCCTTGCCGTCGCGCAGCGCCTGCACGGCGTCCTGCTGCCAGCGGTCGGGGACGGTGAGGTGTTGAAAAAGTGCGTTCACGGCGCGGACCGAGTTTGTCGGCAATCGCCGTCGGCGCCACAAGTCGAAGCGCGGACTTTGCGCAAGCGCCTCGCCTCGCGCTTGCCGTAGATTCAAATTGGAATCCTGGAAACGATGAATGGCGGGCGGAAAAATTGCGGGAGTTTCTCGAGGAGCCGGGCGCGGAATTCCTCGCGTGGTTTCATGGCTTCCAAATTTCCCGTGCGCCGCGAAACGCGGGGTGGGATTCCGCCGGAGATTCGGAATGATGCGCGCGATGAATCCCGATGAAGAACATCCCGGTCCGCTCGCGGACGTCGGCCATTACCGGCGGCTGAAGGCGGCGCGTGAGCGCGGGCTCGTCGTCGCGGCGATGGAACTGCCGTACTGGATCGAGCGCGAGAGCGGTGCGTGGGTTCTTCGCGTTGAGGAAAATGAGCGCGAGCGTGTGAGCGTAGCGCTCGCGGAATTTGAGGACGAGGAGCGCAGCCGCCCGCGCGCGCAGAAACCGGAGCCGCTGGAGATTCCGAAATTCGCGCTGTTCGCGACGCTGGCCGCGATGGTGCTTTTTTACCGGCTGCAAAATGTCGCGTCGACCGACCTGATCGAGCGCGGTGTCGCGGATGACGCGCGGATTTTACACGGCGAGTGGTGGCGCATTTTCACCGCGCTCACGCTGCACGGCGGCACCGAACATCTTGCGTCGAACCTCGGCCTCGCGGTGTTTGCGTTTGCGTTTGCGTTTGCGCGATTCGGCGCGGGTGCGGGTCTGCTCGGCACGGTGCTGGGCGGTGCGCTGGGAAATTTGCTCAATGCCTTCGCGCACTCCGCGAAACCGCATCACAGCATCGGCTCCTCGACCGCGCTCTTCGCGAGCCTCGGCCTGCTCGCGGGCGGCGAACTGGCCGCGCGACTGATGCATCGCCCGTCGCGGACGAGTTGGCAGTTGCTCGTGCCGGTCGGTGCGGGGCTGGCCTTCCTCGCGCTCTTCGGCGGCGGGGGATCGAATCGCGACGGCACGCCGACGATGGAGTCCGGCAATGTGGATGTGATGGCGCACCTCTTCGGGCTCGTCGCCGGGATTTTTTTGGGTGCGATTTTTTTCGCGACGGGACTGCGACGCGGCGCGGCCCCGCGCGTGCAGATGCTGTGCATTGCCGCCGCAATATCCGTGCTGGGAGTGGCGTGGCTGGCGGCCGGAAGGCGGTAGCCGAGAGGCTAGGTGTTGGCCGCGGCTTCGCGCTTGAGACGGCGGAGCAGCTTGAAGAATTTCACCGTGTCGCGCACGGGGTGGATCTTACTGACTTCATCGCCGTAAATCGTGCTCACGTTCGCCGCGCCGATTTTGCAGCCGCGGCGCGCGGCGAGGGCGAGCATCTCGGTTTCAAAATCGAAACTGGTGCTTTGCATTTCGATCAACTCCGCGGCGAGCGAACGATGAAACATGCGGAAGCCACATTGCGAGTCCGGCACGCGCTGGCCGATCGTGCGGCTGATCAGCCAGCTCATGAAACGGTTCGTGCACTTGCGGACGAACGGCATCTCACGTACGTCGCCCATGCGATTGCCGACGATCATGGACGCGCCGGTGGCGCTGGCTTCAGCGAGGAAGTTTGGGATTTCGGTCGGCAAATGCTGGCCGTCGCCGTCGAGGATGAGGATGAATTCCACACCGGAGCGATCGAGGAGCGCGCGCAAGCCGGTTTTGATCGCCGCGCCTTTCCCCGCATTTTTTTCGTGCTTGATCACCTCGACGTCGGCGGCGCGCGCCTCGTCGCTCGTGCGATCCGTGGAGCCGTCATCCACGACAAGCACGAGGTCGAGTTGCTTCCGCGTGGCGGCGGCGACTTCGCGGATTCGCTTCTCCTCGAAATAGCAGGGAATGAGCGCGGCGACGTTCGCGCGGGTGGCAGTGGGCTGGGCTGTCATGCGCGGAGCAGTAGCAGGCCGCGCGCCGCGTTACTTCAAGTTGTGCTGCTTGCGCGGATCGTAGTCCGCGGCGTGATACGAACTGCGCACGAGCGGGCCGCTGGCGACGAACTCGAATCCTTTGTCGTACGCGATGCGCTCGTAGAGCTTGAACGTGTCGGGGTGGACGTACTCGATCACGGGCAGGTGCTGCGCGCTCGGGCGCAGGTACTGGCCGTTGGTGAGGAGCTGCACGCCGTGTTCGCGCAGGTCGTCCATCGTCTGAAAAATCTCCCGCTCGGTCTCGCCGAGGCCGAGCATGAGGCCGCTCTTCGTCACGATACCGGGCGCGATCTCTTTCAGGCGGCGCAGCACCTTCATCGAGAGCGCATATTTCGCGCGCGAGCGCACCATCGGCGTGAGGCGCTCGACGGTCTCGACGTTGTGGTTGAAGATGTGCGGGCGCGCCTCGGCGATCAGCGCGAGGCATTCTTCCTTCGCGTGAAAATCGGGCGTGAGCACCTCGATCACGATCTCCGGCACGGCTTCACGCACGGCCTCGATCGTCTTCGCAAAATGCAGCGCGCCGCCGTCCTGCAAATCATCGCGTGCGACGGCGGTGATCACGACGTGCTTCAATTTCATGCGGCGAATCGCCTCGGCCACGCGCTGCGGCTCGTCGTCTTCGAGCGCGAACGGCTTCGCGGTCGTCACCGCGCAAAAGCCGCACGCGCGCGTGCAGCGTTCGCCGGCAATCATGAAAGTCGCGGTGCCGCTGCTCCAGCATTCCCAGCGATTCGGGCACTGCGCGCTTTCGCAGACCGTGTTCAACCGCAGGTCCGTGATGAGCGCCTTCGTGGAAAAGAAGACCGGGTTGTTTGGCAGGCGCACTTTGATCCAGTCAGGCTTGCGGGCCTGATGGAGCGCGGGATCGATCTTGGAGCACGACATCGCGCGGAGCGTAGGGACGCGCGCGGGGAAATCAACTTCGGCGGCAGACGCCGCGGCTGGAAAAAATGCGTGTGCTAATTTCCCCGCCGCTTGTATTTTTCCGCGCATGAAAGTGACCCTCCTCTCGCTCTTGGTTTTTCTCGCGCTCGTCGGCGCGGGACGCGCGCTCGATATCGTGACGCCGGACGCGACGTTCAAGGACGCGAAGGTGACGAAGGTCGAGGCGGAGGCCGTCCGCATCTCGCACAGCGAGGGGAGCGCGCTGGTGGATTTTGATTTCCTGCCGCCCGCGATGCAGGCGGAGTACGGCTGGACGCCGGAGAAATCCGCGGCGCGCAAAGCGGCGAAGGAGGCCGAGGCCAAGCGGATCGCGAACGAGGAAAAAATGACCGAGGAAGCGCCGAAGCGGAAGGCGATGGCGGAGGCCGCGAAGAAGCAGGCCGAGGAGGAAGAGATGGCCGCCGCGGAAAAGGCAAAGCGTCGCGCCGAGAACGCCGATTTTGAAAAGGAAACAGCAATGACGCAGGAAGAGCAACTCGCCGCGGCGGCGAAGGCGCGCGCGGAACTCGACCGCGAGCGCAAGGGCGGCAAGGCGAGGGCCGACGAGGTGCCGGTCGCCTCGGTGCTCGGAGACTCCGTGAAGGAAGTCACGGAGGTCCCGGCACCGCGGAAAAACATCGTCACGCCGCCGTTCGGCGCGGTGTCGGATGTCATCCACACGGAGAATCCGTTTTTTCAAAATCCGAAAGTCTGGATCGGGCTCGGCATCGGGCTCGTCGTGGTGTTCGTGCTTTTCATGCTGCCATCGGGCGGACCGAAAAAGGTGAGGCGGCGCTAGGCGCGGTGACGCAGTCAAAGCCGGGGCTGGCCAGCGGGTTGTCGTCGGATACGATGCCCGATTTCGACAACCCATGAGTCCCACACTCGATCCGCAGATTTCACAAAAGCTCCGCGCCTTTGCGCAGCGGCGGCGGCGGCTCATTGTCGTGAAGGGCGTGCTTGCCGCGCTCGGCGCGCTGCTGTTCACGATGCTCACGGTGGCGGCGGTGGATCTGAAATGGATGCTGCCCGACTGGCTGCGCTGGACGCTGAGCGGCGTCGCGTACGCGGCGGTGCTCGTGGTCGTGTGGCGGCAATGTCTGCGGCAGCTTTTGCACGCGCCGGACGAGCGGGAACTCGCGCGACTAATCGAGCACGCGGAGCCGGGGCTGCGCGAGGATTTGCTCTCGGCCGTCGAACTTGGGCGCACGCCGGGCGCGGTGTTTGATTCGGAGCAATTCCGCGCGCTGCTGCAGGCGGATGTCGCGCGCCGCATGTCAGGCGTGGAGATGAAATCGCTGCTGCCGGTGGCGCTCATCCGGAGAACGATCGGCTGGGCCGCGGCGATCGCCATCGTCGCGCTGGGCATCATGGCAGCGAGCGGGTGGCGCTTTCACACGCTGCTGCTGCGAGCGCTTTTTCCGGGTGCAAATCTCGAGCGCGTCTCGCGGACGAAAGTGATCGTGCAGGAGCCCGAGGGCGGCGACCGCATCGTGCCGCAGGGCGACACGGTGCGCGTGGTCGTGGAACTCGCGGGCGAGCCGTCGAATCGCGCGCGCATCGAGACGATGGGCGATGGAAAAGACGGCGGCGGCTGGCAGGTGATGGACATGGAGCCGCTCAGTAACAATCGCTTCGCGGCGACGGTGCAAGTGAGCCGCGCGAGCGTGCGCTACCGCATCAAGGCGGGCGACGCGCTCACGCGGAAATTTCTGCTCGATGCGCGCGAGCGGCCGTTCGTCACCGAGTTTG
>JBBQJR010000269.1:0-4755 GCA_038326125.1 Chthoniobacterales bacterium | reverse complement strand
AAGCCGGAAGATTTCAAATCGAGACACTACCGAAAGAGTCTATCGTTCGGAGTTGGACGTTGGGCGTTCGACCTCGGATTTGCGGCGTCAGCACTCCGGCGCATTCGGTCATCCGTTCAGGCCCGGAAGACGATCGGGAATGCGGTGGAGATTTCTCTTTGAACGCTCCCTCCTCGTCGAATAGCTACACGCGCCCTTTCCCCAAAAACAAAACATGAAAGACAAACTCGTAGTCGTCTGCGGCGGCGGTGGATTCATCGGCGGTCATCTCGTCGCGGATCTTCGCGCGCAAGGTTTCACCCGCATCCGCTCCGTGGATCGCAAGCCGATCAAGGACTGGTACCAATTTTTCCCCGACGTGGACAACCGCGTGCTCGATCTGCAGGGCAAGCCGGCGTGCTACGACGCGCTGCAAGGAGGCGTGGTCGTGTATAATCTCGCGGCGGACATGGGCGGGATGGGCTTCATCGAAAACAACAAGGCGCTGTGCATGCTCAGCGTGCTCATCAATACGCACCTGCTCGAAGCGGCGCGCGACATCGGGGTGGAGCGCTTTTTTTACGCCTCCAGCGCGTGCGTGTACAACGCCGATAAGCAGCGCGATCCGAATGTGACCGCGCTCAAGGAAGAGGACGCGTACCCCGGATTGCCGGAGGATGGCTACGGCTGGGAGAAGCTTTTCAGCGAGCGCATGTGCCGGCATTTCCGCGAGGACTACGGCGTGCTCACGCGCGTGGCGCGGTATCACAATGTGTACGGGCCGCACGGCACCTGGGATGGCGGACGCGAGAAGGCACCGGCGGCGATTTGCCGCAAAGTGATCCACGCGAAACGGAGCGGGAAACACGAGATCGACATCTGGGGCGACGGCAAGCAAACGCGCAGTTTCATGTACATCGCGGACTGCCTGCATGGCACGCAGATGCTCACGCACAGCGATTTTGCGGAGCCGATCAACATCGGCAGCAGCGAGATGATTTCGATCAATCAGCTCGTGGACATCGTGGAAGGCATCGCCGGCGTGAAGCTCGCGCGGAAATACAATCTCGACGCGCCGAAGGGCGTGAACGGCCGCAACAGCGACAACACGCTGATCAAAAAAGTCTTCGGCTGGGAGCCGGGCACGAAGCTGCGCGACGGGCTCGAGAAAACGTACGCGTGGATCCACGACCAGATCGTCGCGGGCAACACGAAGCAATAGCCGCGCGATGCCGGACGCCCCGCAGCCGCGCGACGGCGCTTTTGCCGGACGCGACGATGCGAAGTTCCGGCAGATTCTCGGCATCCGATTTTTTACCGGCACGCCGCGCGAGACGCTCGCAATCGGAATGCGCGGCGGACTCGTCGTCGTGCCTGCCGCGCCCGCGCTCGTGGATTTGCCGGACGATGCCTCGTACCGCGACGCGCTCACGAATGCCGACCTCGCGATCACGGACAGCGGACTGATGGTGCTGCTCTGGCGCTGGATCACGGGCGAGAAAATCACGCGCGTCTCGGGCCTCGAATACCTCAAGCTGCTGCTCGAAGAACCGTCCGTCCGCGAACCCGGCGCGGTGCTGTGGATCATGCCCACGCCTGCCGCGCGCGACCGCAATCTCGCGTGGTTGCAGGCGCAGGGTTTTCCGACGACCGCCGAGGATTGCTACCTCGCGCCGATGTATGCGAAGGGCGGGCTGAGCGACCCCGCGCTCGTCGCGCTCATCCACCAAAAGCGCCCGCGGCACATCATCGTCGGCCTCGGCGGCGGCGTGCAGGAACGGCTCGGGCTGCACTTGAAACGCGCGCTCGATTATCGCCCCGGCATTCACTGCATCGGCGCGGCGATCGGGTTTCTCAGCGGCGAGCAGGTGCGCATCCCGATGTGGGCGGATTTCTTTTTTCTCGGCTGGTTCTTCCGCACGATCTCCGCGCCCCGGAAATTTTTTCCCCGCTACTGGAAGGCGCGGAAGCTCGTGGGCCTGATGCGAAAATTCCGCGAGCGCCTGCCGGTCGCGAATCAATGAGTCTCGCGGGGGCGTGAGCCGGAGCGATGGAGCCGCGCCTGTGAAAGCGGGAGCGGATCTCCCGTCCGCAGAAAAAGCGCCCGCACTCTGACGAGCGCGGCTACGAATTTTTCCTGCGCCGAGGCACCGCGGAAACAGGTGGCGACGAGGGCGTCGCAGCCACGCCATCCTGCGGCATTTGCTGGCTCGCCGCGACCTTCGCGATGCGCCCGCCGGGCATTTCCATCGGTGCTTCGGAGGTCGGGAGGAGCAGCGGCTGGTTGATGATTTCCACTTTCGCACCCACGCCCACCGTGCCGTAAAGATGCATCACGTCGCCCGACCTCATGCGGATGCAGCCGTAGCTCGCAGGCGTGCCGATGCGCCATTCCTCGGCCGTGCCGTGGATGTAAATGCAGCGCGAAAAGGAGTTCTTGTTGTCGGGATCGCGGCCGCTGAGCCACAGGATGCGCGAGACGATCGGGTCGCGGCCCGGCGCGTTCGCCTGCACGATTTCGCCCGTCGGGCGGCGGCTGTGAAATTTCATCCCGGCCGGCGCATCGCCGCCGATTTTCTTCGCGATCTCATGCGAGCCGAGCGGAGTGCAAAAGCTCCCGTTGCGCGAACTCAGGCCATACTTCGACGTGGAGACATCGTACACTTTGATGAGCTGCCCCTTGCGATACAGCGCGAGCTTCTGGTCCGGGACGCTGACGATCATCGTGTGGATCGTGTCCTTCGCGCAGCCGGCGAAAAGCACCGCGAGCGCGAACGCGAGGAGCCGGAAAAGTGAGGTCTGCATATTCGCGGAAGATACTCGCAGGAAGCGCGCCCCGCAACCCGACTTTCGCCGCGACGACGGAATTTGCCTTGTTGCACTTCGGCCCGCGCCCATGCTTTTCGCCTAGATGATCCCTCGCCTCCTCACGATCGCCGCGGCGACGCTGTGTCTCGTCGGCCAATGCTGCACGGCTGATGAATTGCCCGCCAAAACTTCCGCGCCCGCCGGGGCAGTTTTCGTCGTCCCGATTCACGGCGAAGTCGGCCCCGCGCAATTTTATTTCCTGCGCCGCGCGCTGAAGGAAGCGCAACGCGAAAATGCCAGCGCCGTGATTCTCGATGTGGACACATTCGGCGGCCGGGTGGATTCCGCGATGGAGGAAATGGACGCGCTGCTGACGACGCGCATCCCGACCGTTGCCTACGTGAATACGAAGGCAATCTCCGCAGGGTCGCTCATCTCCCTTGCGGCAAAACACATCTACATGCATCCCAATGCGGTCATCGGCGCATCCGCCGTCGTCGGCGGCGAGGGCGAGGATTTGAATGTGACGATGAGGGAAAAAAGCACGTCCATGGTCGTCGCCAAGGCGCGCGGTGCAGCGCGGGCGGGGAATCATCCTGAAGACGTTGCCGAAGCCTTC
This sequence comes from Chthoniobacterales bacterium, assembly GCA_038326125.1. Taxonomy (GTDB): domain Bacteria; phylum Verrucomicrobiota; class Verrucomicrobiia; order Chthoniobacterales; family Chthoniobacteraceae; genus SXWH01. The sequence continues at coordinate 1,349 of JBBQJR010000269.1, read as the reverse complement.
GTGCGCAAGGAAAGCGAAGTGAAACGCGGCGATGTGATCCTGGACTCGAAGGACACGCTGCTCACGCTCAACGCCGCCGACGCCGCGAAACTCTACGACGGCAAGCCGCTCCTCGCCGCGGGCATCGCGGAAAATCTCGCCGAAGTGCTGAAGGCCGAAGGCCTCACCGGTGCCGTGCGCAACATTGAGCCGAGCGGATTCGAGGCCGTGGCCTTTTGGATCACCACGTTCGCGCCGGTGCTGCTCATCGGCGGCATCGTCGGCGCATACATCGAGATGAAAACGCCCGGCTTCGGCATTCCCGGCATCGCCTCGGCCATCTGCTTCGCGCTTTTCTTAGGCGGCCATTTCATCGCCGGACTCGCGGGCTGGGAATCGGTGGTCGTCTTCGTCATCGGCCTGCTGCTCGTGCTCGGCGAACTTTTCCTCCACCCCGGCACGATGATCCCCGGCCTCGTCGGCGTGCTCATGATGCTCGGCTCGCTCGTGTGGGCGATGGTGGATCACTGGCCCGGCACGCCCGCGATGCCGACTTCCGAAGAGCTTCAGCGCCCGATGTTGAACTTCGTCATCGCACTTCTCGGCGGCAGCCTCTTCATCGCGGTGCTCGCGAAATTTTTGCCGAACACCTCGATCTACCGCCGCCTCGTCCTCTCCGCCGCATCCGCGAACGGCCCCGCCGTCACCGTGCCGATCGTGAACCTCGAACTGCGCGCAGGCGATCTCGGCACCGCCGCGACCACGCTCCGGCCCTCGGGCAAGGCCACTTTCCGCGGGGAGCCCTACGATGTGGTGACCGGCGGCGATTTCATTCCGTTCGGCATCGCCGTGCGCGTGATCAGCGTGGATGGGATGCGCGTGGTCGTGGAAGCCGCGCCCGCGATTGTCTGACCAAACGGCTGGCTCGCGATCGCGCGACGGCTATTCGTCTTCGTCCGGCCCCCACAGGTGTTCCTTCTGCCACTTCGTCTCGTAAAGTTTGCACAGCCCGAGCGCCGGCGCCACGCCGCCGCTGTATGTCGCCGTGGTCGAATACTGCTTGTCCTCATCGTAGCAGCCGACGGCGACGACCGCGTGATCAAAGTGTTCGCTGAGCAGTTCGATCACCTTGTCGAGGACTTGCTGTTGGGCGGCATTCATCGCGCGAAGATGCGGTGCGCCGTGGTTCCCTGCCAAGGGAAATGGCGAAGCGTCGCGCACCGGCCGATGCGGCGCGTTTTGCGGCCGCAAGCCGGATGGAACCGCCACTCAACTCTCAACTCTCAACCTTCCCCCTCAACGCTTCGCCGCAATTTGCGCGCGCGCCTGATCGATCACCGATTGGATCGTCACCTCGGCACCGCCCTTCT
>JBBQJR010000268.1:0-4761 GCA_038326125.1 Chthoniobacterales bacterium | reverse complement strand
CGTCGGGTCGTAATCGCGGGCTACCGCATGGCGGCGCTGCTGGCGGAGATTTTCGCGGAGAAAAAGTAGGGCGACGTTGCGAGCTAAGTGCGTTCTTCCCGTGCGGTCATTCTGCCGAGCCATGTTCATCCGAAGTGCCGTATTGATTGCAGTCGCCGGCGAAAGTTTTGCTTTCGCGGGGGCGATTGATTTCAGCAGGGACATTCAACCGATCCTTTCGGAAAATTGTTACCACTGCCACGGGCCGGATGCGAAGGCGCGCAAGGCGGAGTTGCGGCTGGATCAAAAGGAGGGCGCGATGCGCGTGCAGGATGGCGTGGCGGTGGTGAAGCCCGGCGACAGCAAGGCGAGCGCGCTCATCGAGCGCATTTTCACGACGGATACGGACGACGTGATGCCGCCGCTGAAATCGAACCGCACGCTCACGACGGCGCAAAAAGAGCTCCTGCGCCGATGGGTGGACGAGGGCGCGAAGTGGGGCGAGCACTGGGCCTTCGTCGCGCCGGAGCGACCGGTGGAGCCGGGAGTTGCGGATTGCGGATTGCGGATTGCGGATTGGGAAAAGCGTGACGCTGCGCTCGGTGCGAAGCTGCGCTCGCAGCAGGCGGCGCTCGAAAAGTGGCCGAGAAATCCGATCGATCGTTTCATTTTGGATCGGCTGCTCTCGGAAGGACTCGCGCCTTCGCCGGAAGCGCCGCCGGAAAAACTTTGCCGCCGACTTTACCTCGATCTGACCGGGCTGCCGCCGACGCCGGAAGCGGTGGAGGAGTTTGTGCGGGAGTGTGCGGACGCGCAGCGCGAGGGGGCGAGAGGGCGAGGGGGCGAGGGGGAGAAGGACAGCGCCGTGGCCGATGGTCCCATTCTCCCGCTCTCCCGCTCTCCCGCTCTCGCTCTCGCATCCTCGCGGGATCGGGCCGTGGAAAAACTCACCGACCGCCTGCTCGCCTCGCCGCGCTTCGGTGAGCGGATGGTGTGGGAGTGGCTGGAGGCGGCGCGGTACGCGGACACAAATGGCTACCAGGGCGACCCGACGCGCGCGATGTGGTACTGGCGCGACTGGGCGATTGGCGCGTTCAATGCGAACCTGCCGTTCGATCAATTTACGGTCGAGCAGATCGCGGGGGATCTTTTGCCGCAGGCGGAGGAAGCGGGAAAATCGCAGGCCAAAGGCGGCACGCTGGCGGCCAGCTCGCTGCCGGCGGAGAGGCAGGCGCAGCTTATTGCAACGGGGTTTCATCGGAACCACATGATCAATGGAGAGGGCGGGCGGATCGCGGAGGAGTCGCGCGTGGACTACGTGCAGGATCGCGTGGAGACGACGGGCACGGTGTGGCTCGGGCTCACGTTCAATTGCTGCCGCTGTCACGACCACAAATTCGATCCGATTACGCAGCGCGAGTACTACCAGCTGGCGGCGTACTTCAACTCGATTGACGAGACCGGTGCGAACGATGCGCGCGGTCTGGCAAACCCGATCCTCAGCCTCGCGACGCCGGAGCAGCAGGCGAAATTTGACGCGCTCAAAGTCGCGGAGGCGCGGGTGAACAAGGAGCGCGCGCAACTCGAAAAAAAGCTCCGCGCGGAGCAGCCGGCTTGGGAAAAATCAATCCTCACCGACCGCGCGCAACCGGCGGAAATCGAGTGGCGCACCGTCGCGCTCGGCGAGCTGTCGAGCGAGCACGGCGCGACTTTGACGAAGCAGGAGGACGGCTCCGTGCTCGTGAGCGGAACGAATGCGGACACGGATGAATTTTTGATCGTCGCGACCACAAATGTGCGGGGCCCGACGGCGGTGCGGCTCGAGGTGCTGCCGGATGATTCACTCGCGGCGCGCGGGCCGGGGCGTGCGCCGAATGGAAGCTGGGTGCTCAGCGAATTAAGAATGCAGGGGGAGGGGAACAAGGTGGAGCTGGCGGCGGCGCGCGCGGATTTCGAGCAGCCGGGCTGGCCGCTGGCCGCGGCGCTCGATGGCAAGGATGCGACGGGCTGGGGCGTGTGGCCGCAGATTGGCAAGGCGCACGAGGCGATTTTTGAAATCAAGACGTCGATCGCGGTGCGGTCGTCGTTCGATTTCCGGCAGGAGCTGATGCTGGAATTCCGGCTGCAATTCCGCTCGGCGCACCGGCAGCACGCGATCGGAAAATTCCGGCTCGCGATCACCGATGCGCCGCGCGTGCTGCTGCGCGCGATTCCCGAAAATGTGAGGGCGGCGCTCGCGGTGGACGCGGCGAAACGTGATGGTGCGCAGGCGAAGACCGTGACGGACTTTTACCTCGCGAGCGAGCCGCGGCTCGTCTCCGGAAACAAGAAGGCCGAGGACGCGAAAGCACAGCGCGAAAAGGCGGAGCGCGACACGCCGCGCACGATGGTGATGCGCGAGCGCGCGGAGCCGCGCGAGACGTTCATCCTCGTGAAAGGTGCGTACAATCAGTACGCGGAAAAGGTGGCGCACGGCGTGCCCGCGAAGCTGCCGCCGCTGCCCGCGGATGCGCCGAAGAACCGGCTCGCGCTGGCGCGCTGGCTCGTCGCGCCGGAAAATCCGCTGACGGCACGCGTGGCGGTCAACCGGCTGTGGCAGCAATTTTTCGGCACGGGGATCGTGAAGTCGGCGGACAATTTCGGACTGCAGAGCGATGCGCCGTCGCATCCCGAATTGCTCGACTGGCTGGCGGTGGAATTTCGCGAGAGCGGCTGGGATGTGAAGAGGATGGTGAAGCTGATCGTCTCGAGCGCGACGTACCGGCAGGCTTCCGCCGTCGCGCCAGGCATGGCGGAGCGCGATCCGGAGAACCGGCTGGTCGCGCGCGGGCCGCGGCACCGGCTGCCAAGCTGGATGCTGCGCGACCAGGCGCTCGCGGTGTCGGGATTGCTGGTGGAAAAAATCGGCGGGCCGCCGGTGAAGACGTACCAGCCGCCGGGAATTTGGGAGGATGCGACGTTCGGGCAGATCAAGTTTGCACAGGACCACGGCGACGCGCTTTACCGGCGCAGCCTGTACATTTTCTGGCGGCGCATCGTCGCGCCCACGGTTTTTTTCGACGTGGCGAACCGGCAGGGCTGCGCGGTGAAAACGGGACGCACGAACACGCCGCTGCACGCGCTGATCACGATGAACGACATCACGTTCGTGGAAGCGGCGCGGGCGCTCGCGCAGCGTACGCTGCTCGGCGCGGGCGATGATGCGGCGCGGATCGCGATGATGTTCCGTCGCTGCACGGCGCGGCCGCCGACGGCTTCGGAAAGTGGCGTGCTCCTCGCGCGCGTGCGCACTTTGCGGGAGGCGTACGCGCAGGATGCGGAGGCCGCGCAGAGGCTGCTCGCGGTCGGCGAGAGCAAGGCGGACGCGTCCATTTCACCGGCGGAACTCGCGGCTTGGACGGGCCTCGCGTCGCTCGCGCTGAATCTCGACGAGACCGTGAGCAGCGAATGAAGGCGGGCGACTGCGCCGGGAAAAATCGCGACTGGGCCTCGCGTGGCGCGGCGCTTTTGCTCAGGCTTTGGCTGACGATGAACTGGACGAATTCACCTGCACATTCCGCCGAACCGGATCGTGTGTCCGGGGCACGCGCACGCTGCGGCGAGAAAGTGCGGGCGGAGTTCGCGCAGGCGGGCGTGGCGTGGCCGGCGCACGAAATTTTTCTGCGTGCGATGAAACGCGAGGGCGAGATCGAGCTGTGGGCGCGGGGCGGGTCGCGCGAGAATTTCCGTCTCGTAAAAACGCTGCCGATCCTCGCGCAGTCCGGCGGGCCGGGCCCGAAGCGGCGCGAGGGCGACGGGCAGGTGCCGGAGGGTTTTTACGAGGTGAACCGGTTCAATCCCGCGAGCACTTTCCACCTCTCGCTGGGGCTGAACTATCCGAATGCGAGCGACCGCGCGCGCGGCGATCCGGTTGCGCCGGGGTTCGATATTTTCATCCACGGCGGGAGGGCGAGCATCGGCTGTCTCGCGCTGGGCGATCCGGGCATCGAGGAAATTTATCTCGCGGCGCTCGACAGCCGCGCACGCCCGGTGCGGGTGCAGATTTTTCCGGCGCGGATGGACGCGGCGGATTGGCCGGCGTGGCGCGATGCACAGGTGGCGGCGCACCCGGAATTCCGCGAGCTGTGGGATGAACTCGCGGCGGCGTGGACGAAGTTTGCGCGGGAACGCCGGTGATTTTCGCGCCGCCTGCCGCGGTGCGGATCACGGCGGCGGTGATGATATTTGGAATCCATGAAGCCAGAAACCGGAAGGTGGCATGGCTGATGCCCGGGCGCATTTCAGTCCGGCCCTTCCTGGCTTCTTGGCTTCCAAATTCAGCCGCGAACGGCGGGGGTGAGATGGCGTTTGCTAGCGCGAGGAATTTCGCTAGAGTCGCCTCCCGTTTTCACTCCCATTTTATGCGCCGCACGTTTGTCATCCTTTCCCTCATCGCCGGAATTTCTTTCTCGTCGCTGCCGGTGCGCGCCGAGAGCAATGATGTGGCGTCCGAGCAGTTCGTGGAGGTTTTCCTCGGGGTGAAAAAGGCGGAGGAACTGGAAAAGGCGGGCGATTTGAAAAATTCGCTGGCGACGTACCGCGTGGCGCTCGGGACGCTCGGCAAAATCAAGAAGGAGAGTCCGAACTGGCAGACGGACTTGGTGAATCACCGCTTCAACACGACCACCGAAGCGATCGCGCGGCTGCAGGAGAAAATGGGCGGCGGAGCGATGACGGCAGGCGCGATGAAGCCCGGCGCTAACGATCCGGGCGTGCTGCCGCCGCTGAAAATCGGCGATCCGC
>JBBQJR010000267.1:0-4763 GCA_038326125.1 Chthoniobacterales bacterium | reverse complement strand
CGCAGCCTTGCGACTGCCTCCGCTACGCTCCGGCAGCCGCAAGGCTGCGCCCTTCCCACCAACCACATCACCCCCAACCCAAAACCCGAAAACCACGAAAAACTCTCATAGCGAGTGGATCAAAAACCGGGGGCAGGCCAGAAGCGCTGCCTGGGAGTTGGATTCGCAGTCATTGGCATCCGGAGGAAATTCCCGACCTCGCGGGCCGGATTTCCGGCAATTATCGGTACAAAGATGATAAGGAAATGAGCACTTAAAAACGCGACGTGGTGCTCGACCCGTTCTGCGGTTACGGCACGGCCGTTCGAGTCCTAACGTCGGATTCCGCTACCGGCAAAACTTGCGGACGATCTCGCGCGGAGTGGCGATGACCGGCGCGGCCACGTCGAAATCCTTCAAAAGCAAAGTCAGCCTTTGGAAATCAATGTCCCGCAAATGGGCATCCCCGCTCAGCAGGATTCGGCATTCCAGCAAGGCCGACTCCGCGACGATGAGCGAGTCGTTCCTTTCCTCCGTGGGCAGCAAATCCTTGCGGCGGATTTCATCCGCGATCCGCTCGACGATTCCATGCCCGACCGGAACAAGATTCAGCGGCTCGAATCCCCGCGCCCGTAGTTGCGAGAGCGCGCGGAAGGCAAGATTGCGAATGCGTTCGGTTTCGCCGTCCCGGACGGCTAGCGCGAGTTCATGAAGAGCCGTGGGCGGGACGACGAACCGGGCATCCTGCAATCGCTCGCGGATCGTGCTGACGGCATCCGTGACCGTCTCGACCTCCGAGGCCAAATCCAACAGGACGTTCGTATCAGCGGCGATGAGCACGGGCCGCGTCCGCTGGTGAGCCGTAAACGATCCGCATGGCGTCTCCCATCAGGGCCTCGCGCTCGGTATCACTGAGCTTGTTCGCACGGGCGCGGATTTTTTCGCCCATGACCGTGCCGGGCGTCGGAGCGGATTCCGCTGGCTTCGCTTTTTTCGCTTTGCTCACGATTCCACCGTGCCCGCAATTCCCGTGTGAGTCAACCCGGCCACGCGCAGAGTGCCATTTTGAATTTGGAAGCCATGAATCCAGGAAACTGAGCGTTCGGAAGAAGAGGCGCTCTTTCACGCGGCGCTCCTTCCTTTCCCAGTTGCCAGCATTCTTGGCTTCCTGGTTTCCAAATCAGAACACCGCCGAAAGTTGCCACCCCGCGCATTCGCGCTTAAAGGAACGCGCGATGACACATGCTGCGGAAATTTTGAATCCGACACGGCCCTCCGCCGTGCTGCGGAAATTTGCCGCGCTGCTGGAGCCGAAGTCCGATGCGGAACTTGAGGCGATGGCGCGCGAGTCCGCGCTGCTCACACGGCGGAATTTTGGAAAAGCGATCCGTCTTTTCGCGCCGCTCTACCTTTCCAACGAGTGCATCAACAACTGCGCCTACTGCGGCTTTTCGCGCGACAACGCGATCCTGCGCGTGACGCTGGAAATCCAGAGCGTGGTGCGCGAGGCGCGACACCTTGCAGCGGAGGGATTCCGCAACATCCTGCTCGTCGCGGGCGAGCATCCGAAGTTCGTCTCGAACGGCTACCTTGAGGCGTGCATCCGCGCGCTCGCGCCGGAGATTCCCACGCTCGCGCTCGAAGTCGCGCCGATGGAGACCGCCGACTACATCCCGCTCGTGCGCGCAGGCGCGGAGGGGCTCGTCGTCTATCAGGAGACCTACGACCGCGCGACCTACGCCGAGTTGCACACCGCGGGGCCGAAACGTGATTTCGACTGGCGGCTCGCGTGCCCCGAGCGCGCGTACGACGCGGGCTTCCGGCGCATCGGCGTCGGCGCGCTGTTTGGGCTGTGCGACTGGAAAAGCGAGGCGCTCGCGCTCGCCGCGCATCTCGATCACCTGTTGCGCCGCTGCTGGAAGGCGCAGTTCACCGTGAGCCTGCCGCGGCTGCGCCCGTGCGCGGGGGAATTCACGCCACGCTCCACTTATTGGCTGCCGGATCGCGAATTCGTCCAGCTCGTCACCGCGCTGCGCATCTGCTTTCCGCACGTCGGTATCGTGCTCAGCACGCGCGAGCCCGCCGCCTTGCGCGACGCGCTGCTGCCGCTCGGCATCACGATGATGAGCGCCGGCAGCCACACCGAGCCCGGCGGCTACACCGGCGAGGGGAAAAATGATCTCCATCGCACCGTGCGCGGCCGCCGCGAAGAGATCGCGCCGCAGCCGGACGGTTGCAGCCACGAGCAAAGCGCGACGCAGCAGTTTGAAATCGCCGATACGCGCAGCGCCGCCGAGATCGCGGGGCTGCTGCACAGCCGCGGATTCGAGGCGGTGTGGACAGTCTGGGATAAGGCGATCACGGCGTCGTGAAAAAGATCACCGTCAACGGCCAGCCACGCGAGACCGCCGCCGCGGACATCGTTGCGCTCGTCGCGGAACTCGGCTTCGCGAAAGGCACCGTGCTCGTGGAGCACAACGGCACCGCGTTGCGTCCCGCAGAGTGGAAAGTGCGCGCGCTGCAAACCGGCGATCGCATCGAACTGATGCGCCTCGCCGCGGGCGGATGATGCTCGTAGGCGCGGGCGGAAGCCCGCGTCGCGCTCTCCCGAGCGCGCCTACTGGTCCTCACCCGCCGATCACAAACTCCGCGCGGTAAAGTCCCGCCGCATTTTCCTCGTGCCGCTCCACGGGGACGCCGAGCAGCTTGCGAAACATTTCCACCTCCAGCCGCGCGACGGCGGGATACGCGCGCAGCAGGTCGAGGAACGGGCAGTGGTGCTCGACGATCCGCATCAGCCCGTCGGTGCCGCCCTCGACTTCAGCCATGTGCCCCGCGGCATCGCGCACGCGGGTGAGCGCGTCGGCGCGCGTTTTCACGTCGCTTCCGCGCACTTTTTCGCCGAGCGCCGCCGTCTTTTCCTGCCACACGAGCATGAGCAATTTTTCCGCGGACGCAGGGCCGAAAAGTTTTTTCGCGGCGTCGAGCAGTTCGAGCGTGAGCGGGTTGCTCGCGACGGGAAAGAGCTCGTGCGCGCGATCGGTGAGACGGTAGAGGAGGCGCGGGCGTCCGGTGCTGCCGTCGGGTCGCGGCTCGCGGCGCGTGTCGAGCAGGCCGCGTTTGTGGAGGTCGAGGCAGAGGTCCTTGATTCCCATGTACGACATGCCGAGCTGGTCGGCGATTTCCTGCACGCTGAGGCCCTGCGTGCGCTTGAGGAGGTTCAGCACGCGGAGGCGCGCGGAGCGGGCGACGGCGGCGATGAGCTTCTGCGACATCAGCGCGCAGCGTCGCGGGTGGAAAGGCGGGCGTCCAACCTGGAAATCTGAACGATCCTTTTCCTCGCCCGCGCGCACCGCGCTGCTACCTTTCCCGCGATGAAGCTGCTGCTCGAAAATCTCCCCGCGAGCCTCGCCCCGCAGCGCGAGACGCTGGCCCGCTGCCTCGCGGCGATGGATCGCGCGCTGCCGCTCAAGCAAGTGATTCTTTTCGGCTCACACGCCCGCGGCGACGCGCGGCCCGACAGCGATGTGGATCTGTGCCTCGTGGCCGAAGGTGCGGAACGGCAACTCCAAGCATCCGCAAAGTTTAGCGATGCCATCTGGGATGTGGTGCCGCGTCCGGCGTTCACGCTCATTCCCATCGCGCCTGGCCGGCTCGCCGAGAAATGCGCGGGGCGGGATTTCTTTTTCGGTACGATCATGGACGAGGGGGTGCTGCTTGCCTCGGAAGACTGACTCGAACAATCCGGCGGATTGGCTGTGGATCGCAGCGTCCGACATGGAACTGATCTGTCTCGGCGCGGAAAGCGAGGTGGGTTTCACGGCGGTGCGCAGCAAATTGGCCGAAGTGCTCGAGAAAATTCTCAAGGCGGAACTGATCCGAATGGGTTGGCCGCTGGAGAAGACGCACGACTTGCGAAAACTCGCGAGCGAACTTCAGGAGCGGCAATCCGATTTGCTGGCGGAGATTCGCACGCTCGTGGCGCTGTTGGCGGAAGTCTATTTCATGGATCGCTATCCCGGCTTCGATTTTGATGAGCCCGATTGGGATCCGCTGCGCGCGCAGGTGGAAAAAGTGTCCGCGCTCCTCGCCACCGTGCAGGCGCGCGTGACGCCGCCCTGAACTGCGAGACCACGCTCTTCGCGCGCGTTATTTTTTCCCATCCATCCCGCGATGGTGCCGGTAGGCGGTCACGATGCGCTGCACGAGCTCGTGGCGGATCACGTCGCGGTCGCCGAATTGCACGAAGGCGATGCCCTCGATGTCGCGCAGGGCGGCGAGCGCCTCGACCATGCCGCTCTTTTTGCTGTGCGGGAGATCGATCTGCGTGGGGTCGCCGGTGATCACGGCCTTGCTCTCGCCGCCGAGGCGCGTGAGGAACATGAACATCTGCTCGCTGGTCGTGTTCTGCGCCTCGTCGAGCACGACGAAGGCGCGATTCAGCGTGCGCCCGCGCATGTAGGCGAGCGGCGCGACCTCGATCACGCCGCGCTCGAAGTAGCGCTGCAGCTCATCCGGCTCGAGCATGTCGTGCAGCGCGTCGTAAAGCGGGCGCAGGTACGGCATGATCTTTTCGTTCAGGTCGCCGGGCAGGAAGCCGAGCGCCTCGCCGGCCTCGACCGCGGGACGCGTGAGGATGATGCGCTGCACCTCCTCTTTTTTCAAAGCGGACACCGCCATCGCCATCGCGAGATAAGTTTTCCCCGTGCCCGCGGGCCCGATGCCGAAGGTCATGTCATGCTGCTGAATCGCCTGGATGTACGCACGCTGCGTCGGATTTTTCG
>JBBQJR010000266.1:0-4789 GCA_038326125.1 Chthoniobacterales bacterium | reverse complement strand
CCGAAGCCCGTGCCGCGCATGCAGGCGATCCCGCTGCCGCGCGACGAGGTTTCCTTCCAGCGCGATGGCGAGGAAATCGCTCGGTTTCACTTTGCGCCGGAGCAGCGGCGGCCGTTTGTTTTTCCGATCATCGGGCCGGGCGGGCGCTCACTCACGCGCATGGGGCACCCGCATGATCCGGTCACGCACAGTCATCATAATTCCGTTTGGTTTTCGCATCAGTCCGTCGCGGGCGTGGATTTTTGGGGCGACCATGGCGGACGCATTGCGCACCTGCGCGTGCTGCGTTTCGAGGACGCGGATGATGTGGCCTTTTGCGAAACGGAAAACGCGTGGCTTGACAAGGACGGCAAGCCGGTGCTGCACGATCGCCGCCGCGTGAGCGCGAAGCCGCTCGCGGATCGCGAGTGGCTCCTGCTGCTCGATCTGCAACTCGAGGCGCGCACCGCGGATGTGCCGATCGGCGAGAGCGCCTTTGGGATGCTCGGCGTGCGCATGGCGAAAACGATCGGCGTGCTCGATGGCGGCGGCACCATCCGCAACAGCGAGGGCGGCGTGGACGAGGCCGGGTGCTTCCGCAAGCCCGCGCGCTGGATGGACTACAGCGGACCGATCGCGAAGGCAGACGGAGGAAGTAAGAAAGAGGAAGTGGGCGCTCCGACGCCGCAGGGCGCGACTTCATCCTTCGTCCTTCATCCTTCATCCTTGGTGATCGAGGGCATCGCGCTTTTCGATCATCCGCAAAATGCGAATCATCCCGTGCCGTTCCATTGCCGCAACGACGGGTGGATGGGCGCGGCGCTCACTTTTCCCGGCGCGCTCACGGTGAAAAAAGGCGAGCCGCTGCGGCTGCGTTACGCGCTTTACGTTCACGCGGGAATGCCCGCGCCCGCGAAGATTGACGAGCAGTGGAAGGCATTCGCCGACACGCCGTGGAGCGATTTTCCGGAAAAGAAAAAGTAATCGCACTCCCGCCGCTCAGAAGCGCGAACCCCCGCCGCCGCGGCCGCCGAAGCCGCCGCCGTGACCGGCGAACCCAGCGCCGCCGCCAAAGCCGCCGCCGCGACCGGCGAACCCGCCGCCGCCAAAGCCCCCGCCGCCGCCAAAGCCCCCGCGTCCGCCGTAATACCCACCGGGGCCACCACGAAAACCGGGACCGTAGAAACCGGGGCCGTACCCGTACGGGTAGCCGCCGTACCCGTAGCCATAGTACGGACCGTAGGGATAGTCGTACGGGCCGTACCAGCCGTCGTAAGCGTACGGATAATTTCCGTGGCCGTAGCGCCGGTTCGACGTGACCGCAGCGGTGATCACAGACTGGTTCACCCCGGCTTTGCGAAGCTGCTGCAGCTCGTTTTTGTCCGCGACGAAATCCACGCCGACGCGTTCAATTTGGCGGAGCGCCACCGCGTCATCCACCCTGCGGCGATGGAGTTCGATGAGGTCTCCGACGCTGAGCGGGCGGGCGCGCTGGAGTTTGTAGATCAGGGCGGAGGACACGCCGGCAGCACGGGCGGCGGCAAGCTGTTCGGGACTCTGCGTGGCGCAACCGGCGAGCAAAGCCGCCGTGAGGAGAGCGGGAAGGGCATGGGCGATTTTCATGCGCGGATAATCGCATCGCCTGCGCGCGGGCGCAACTGACATGCGGCTCACTCGCGTGCGACGCGGGTGGTGGCGCAGTTTGAACTACGAAGGGCACAAAGGGCACGAAGTGAAACTCTCGAATGGGTTGCGTCTTGAAAGTCAGCTCCCTCGCGTGCTTCGTGCCCTCCGCAGTGAAATCCAAATTCCCCCACTCCCTCGATGCGGCTCACTGCCGCTCGTACTCGCCCTTGCCAGTCTTTTTGTAAATTTTAAAACCGGCCTTTTTGGCGTCCGTCACCGAGAGCGGTTTGGTGAGTTTCGGCGAGTTCACGCCGGTGATGATCCGGCGCACCGGCTTGCGGCACAACGGGCACATTTTGCACGGCTCGCGGTCGAGCGGTTGCTGCAATTCAAAACTGCCCCCGCAGATTTTGCATTCATCGCCTTCGCAGATTTCGTACACGTAGATCGGCATCGCGCGAGCATGTCACATCCGCGGCGCGGCGTCATGTGTGAGGCGCGGGAACTTTCCGCCGCGGCGGAGGTTGCCAGTCCCGCGCGCCCGCTGTCACTTTCCCCACCCTCCGAGCCTCATGAATTTTTCCCAGACTCGCCCCACCGCCATCGTCAGCCTCGGCTGGATCGCCACGGCGGCGATTGCTTTTTCCGTAGGCCGAATCGGCTCGCCGCGCGGAGGCACGGGCGGCGACGCGGAGTCCGCGCGGAGTGCGGAAAGCGGCGCGGGCAGTGCGCGACTGGCCGCTGCGGCGCAGGCGGACAGAGCGGGCGCGGCGGGGCAGTTTCGCATGGGCGAGGGCGAGGTGCCGCTCACCGTCGCTCGCCTGACGAACGGGCAGCCGCTGGAAAAGTGGATGAAGCATCTCATGGCGCAGCAGGACGACATCGTGCGGATGACGGGGCTGTTGCGGCTGCTCGAAGCGGTGCGCGATCCGGAGGATCTGGGGACGGCGCTGGAGGCGATCAATCTGCGCGGCGATCGCGGCTCCGGGCGCGGCGCGCGCTTCACGGAGTACTCGATGCTTTTGGAAAAGTGGGCGCAGCTCGAGCCGAAGGCAGCGATGGCGTTTGTGAACACGAAGAGCCGCGAGGAAAAGTGGATCGGCACGAGCGCCGTGCTGCAGACGTGGACGCGCGCCGATGCCGACGCGGCGGTGGCGTGGGCGCAGGCGAATGGCAAGGACGCGAAGGAATCCGACGGCGGTCCAAGCGGTCCAGGCGGTCCGGGCGGAGGCCAGCCGGGATTCACGAGCTCGCCGATCTCCGTCGTGCTTTCGCAGCTTGCGCACACGGACATCGATCGCGCGCTGAGCGTGGCGGCCAGCGAAACTTTTGATCGCCGCAGCCGGACGATGGACACGCTCGCGAGCGAACTCGTGAGCCAGCACGGCCTCGAGGGCGCGCGCGCTGCGCTCGACGGCATGGCCGCGGGTTCACAGCGCGACGGACTCACGACGCAGCTTGCGGCGAAATTTGCCGAGACGGACGCGCCGGGTGCCGCGGCGTGGGCGCTGGCCTTGCCCGAGGGCGACGCGAAATCGCGCGCGCTCTCCGACACGATCGGCGATTGGGCGAAAAAGGACGCGGCGGCGGCGGGAGCATTTCTGGCGAAGCTGCCCGCGACGCCCGACGCGGATCGCAGCCGCGAGGCATACGCAAATGCCGTCGTGCAAAAGGATCCGCAGGGCGCGCTCGCCTGGGCATCCTCGATCGCGGACCAGGATCGGCAGCAGCGCGCCGTGGAAAGTGTGGCCCGCTCGTGGGTGAAAACGGGCGCGCCCGCGGCGAAGGAATGGATCGCGCAGAGCGCGCTCCCGGATGACGCGAAAGCGCGCATCCAATCTCCCGGTCGCGGCGGCTACACGCGCGGCCGCGCGCCGGGGAACTGATACGAAACGGACGCCGCGTGCGGCGTCGTGGAAAGTGCTTCGCCTCCGCGCGCGCTTTGGTTTTGAATCCGCCGCGATGTCTGAAATTTCCAAGCCACCGCCTGTGCGCAAGCATCGCATCGGCCATTTCTGGGCGGTGATGTGGCGGACAGGCGTGAAATACGTCGAGACCGACGGCGAGCAGCACGCCGCGTCGTTTGCGTACTACGCGCTGTTTTCCCTCCTGCCCCTGCTCGTGTTGCTGATCACGATCGGCACGCGCTTTCTCGGCGATCAGACGAATGTCACGAATCAGATTTTCGATCTCATGTCCGAGTACATGGCGGGCCGGCGGGGGCCGGAGGAAATCCGTGCGACGGTGCAGGGCTTCATGCAGTCGCGGCTCGGCTCGGGGATTATTTCCTTTCTTATTCTCACCTGGTGCTCGCTGCGCTTTTTTCACTCGCTCGTGCGCGCGGCAAACAATGCGTGGGGCACGCACGAGTACAGTTGGTGGCGGCTGCCGCTGAAAAATCTGCTCATGGTCAGCGTGCTCGCGAGCGCGCTGCTCATCGGCCTGCTGGCGCCCGCGATTTTGAACGGCTTTGAAAATTACTACCGCGCCAACCGCGAGGCGTTCGCGTTCGATTTCGGACTCGGCGGCTGGGTCGTGCGGACGGCGCGCCAGCTTCTCCCGCCGCTGCTGCTTTTTTACAGCCTCGTGCTTTTTTACAAATTTGCGCCGCGGCGCAAAACGACGTTTCGCGAGGTCTGGATCGAGGCGCTGCTCGTCACCGCTGCGCTCGGCGGGTTGCAAAAATTATTCCTCTTCTACGCGGGCCGCGTGACGGATTTCAACGTACTCTACGGCACCTTCGGCAGTGTCGTGGCGCTGCTGCTGTGGATTTACCTCACGGGCACGGTGATCATCGTCGGCGGCTGTTCGTGCGCCGCGCGGGCGGAGGTTTCGCAGGGTCTGGCCGATCAGGCGGCGCGCGACGCCTTGTAATTGCCGGGCGGTTCGCGTTCGATGAAAAATTCCCCCAGGATGCCCCGCTGACCGCCCCATTTTCGCACGCCACGGATTTCCAATGCCCATCACAAATCGCCCCATCAAAGTCCTCCTCGTCGAGGACAACTCCGAGCACGCGGAACTGCTCGAGCGGCTGCTGGGCTTTTCGGAGTACCCGACTTTTTCCGTGACGACGGCGGCCACGCTCGCGGCGGCCATGGAAAAATTGCACACCGGAGAGCGCGATATCGTGCTGCTCGACCTGAGCCTGCCGGACAGCGCAGGAGTGGAAACTTTCCGCCGCCTC
>JBBQJR010000265.1:0-4795 GCA_038326125.1 Chthoniobacterales bacterium | reverse complement strand
GGCCGGGCACGATGTTGTACTGCGTGACGGTCTCGGGATTGTAGAGCGCGTGGACGCGGACTTCCACCGGCCCCGGTGTGGCATTGAGAAAGGCGAGCGGACCCTTGAGATCATTCGCCAGCGCGGTGCTGAGCAGCGTGCCGAGCGAGCCGAGCGCGATGCCGGTGGCCGCGGGATCGGTCGCATCCGCCTCGATGAGCACGACCGGCCGGTCGCCCCGCAGGAGGTCGCGCGTGAAATTTTGCGGAATGTTCACCACGAACTGCACCTGTCCGCGCGCGAGAAGATCATGCGCTTCCGCCTCGGTGCGCACCTGCCGCGTGAAGTCGTAGTAGGTGCTGTTTTGCAGCGCATGCAGCAGCGTGCGGCCCTGCGGTCCGTCGTCGGCGAGCAGCACCGCGGCGGGGAGGTGTCGCGGATCGGAATTAATCGCGTAGCCGAAAAGCGTGAGCTGCAACAACGGAATGCCGAGCATCATCGCGAAGGTGAGCCGGTCGCGCCGCATTTGCGTGAACTCCTTCACGATGATCGCCCAGAGCCGCGCGAGGGAAAATGGCGGATGCTTTTTCATGCGCGGAAATTGTCCTGCGACCTCTCCATGAGGTGAATGAACGCATCTTCCAGCCCCGAGCGGATGCGCTGCCACTCGTGCGGTGGCTTGCGAAAAGGCGCGATCGCCTTTTCCAGCGCGGCTTCGTCGTCGCCGCTGACGTGGAGCATCGTTCCGAACGCGACTGCCTGCTGCACGCCGGGCACTTTGCGAAGCTGCTCCGCGAGCTGAATCAGATGAGGTCCCGTCACGCTCCAAGTCGTCAGCCGCACATGCGCGATGACTTCATCCACGGTGCCGTGCGTGAGCAGATTGCCATACGAGAGGTACGCGATCCGGTGGCAGCGCTCCGCCTCATCCATGTAGTGCGTGGTGATGAGAAACGTGAGCCCTTCGCCGGCGAGCACATGAATCTGCTCCCAAAAATCACGCCGCGCCTTCGGGTCCACGCCCGCAGTCGGCTCGTCGAGCAGCAGCAGTTTCGGCTGGTGGATGAGGCACGCCGCAAGCGCGAGGCGCTGCTTCCATCCGCCGGAAAGCTCACCTGCAAGTTGCTTCTCGCGACCGCGGAGACCAAGCCTCTCGATGCTCTGCTGCACGACCTGTGCGCGATTTTTCACGGCGTACATGCGTGCGACAAAATCGAGATTTTCCCGAATGCTCAGGTCCTCCCAAAAGCTGAACTTCTGCGTCATGTAGCCGACGTGGCGTTTGATTTCCTCGCTCTCGCGAATCACGTCGTAGCCGAGGCACGTCCCGCTGCCCGCATCCGCCCGCAGCAGGCCGCAGAGCATGCGGATGAACGTCGTCTTGCCGCTCCCATTCGGCCCGAGAAATCCGTAAATCTCACCGGTGCGCACCTGCAGCGCGATGTCGTTCACGACGGTGCGACCGTCGAATTTCTTCGTCATCCCTCGCACATCGATCGCGAGATCCTCAGCCATAAATCACGGAGCAAATTCCACGTCCACGGGCTGTCCCGGATGCAGTTTCACCGCGACCGCCGCCTCGAAGCGGATCTCGATCATGAAGACCAGTTTGCCCCGGCTCTCCTGACTGTAGATCACCGGCGGCGTGAACTCCGCCTGCGGCGAAATGAAGCTCACTTTCCCGGAAAATGGATTGCCAATGCCGTCCACAAACACGCGCGCGCTCGCGCCCAGCTTCAGCGTTCCGACGCGCGTCTCCGGCACGAAAGATCGCACTTTTACATTCGCCGGCGGCAGCAGGGAAATCACGGGCCGGCCTGCCGCGACCCATTCGCCCTGCTGGTAGAGCGTGTCAAAAATCAGCCCGTCGAGCGGCGCGACCTGGCGCTTTTGCGAGAGCGCCCAGTCGGCTTGCGCGACGCCCGCCTGCAGCGCGCGCACGTTTGCCTCCGCCGCGGCGACCTGATCTTCGCGCAGGCCCATGCGCGCCGTCTGCGCGTCCGCCTCGAGTTGCGCCACGCGATTTTTGTCCTGATCGCGCGCCGCGCGCGCGCGGTCGAAATCCTGCGCCGAACTCACGCCGCGGCGGTGGAGATCGTCCTGCCGCTCGTATTCCTTTTCCGAGAGAAGCTGCGCCGCGCGCGCCTGCTTGAGTTGCGCATCCACGGAATTCAGCTCGGTGGGGCGCCGCCCTTTTTTCGCGTCATCGAGGCTGGCCTGCGCCTGCCCCAGTTTGCGGTCGGCCTCCTCGCGCGCCGCCGTTTCCGATCCGTGTTCGAGGGCAAAAAGCGGATCGCCCGTTTTCACCTGCGCCCCGCGCTGCACGGAGAGCGTCTCGAGCTGTCCGCCGAGCGGGGACGCCACCTGCACAAATTCTCCTTCCACGTATCCCTGCAGCCGCTGGCCCGGATTTGGTTTGCAGCCCGTGAAAAGTGCGAGCGCGAATGCGAGGCTGCAACGCAGCGCCACGTCGCCCCATGCCTGCCCTCGCGGCGGGCGAGGGTGTCGCGGACGAATGCCGTCGCTGATTTGCCAGCCACTTTGAAATGCCGCCTCTCGTGACTGCCGAGGACGCCGTCCGTCCGTGCCGCGCGGCTTCATCGTTTTCCTCCCCGCGGGCGGACGAGCACGCCCTCCAGAAAAACCGAGATGACTTGCGCAAATCCCGTCTGCGGCGTGAGGCCGCCTTCCGCCATGCGCGCGGGATGGATGATCGCATCCACCGCACCGACGAGGATCTCGATCAGCAAGTCCGCCGGGATGTCGCGGCGGATCGCGCCGGCCGCGCCGCCGTCCTTCAGCAGCTTGCCAAAGTAGCGCTGGATCAGCCGGCGCCGCCCTTCCTGAATCTGCGCGAAAAGCTCCGGTGCTTCGCGGCGCACGTCGCGAACGAAGGCCGGCTGAATCTCATCCATCTGCCCGCGCATCCCGCACAGCATCGCCTGCAGCCGCGTGGAAAAATCGGGCCCGGCATCGCTGTGCAGCGCCTCCTTCATGTCGGCCTCCACGCGCCGCATCTTGTCGGCAATCACCGCCTCCAGCAGCGCGGCCTTGCTAGGAAAATGCGCGTAAAGCGTCTTCTTGCTCATGCCCAGTTCCGCCGCGAGATCGTCCATCGTCACGCTGCGGAAACCATGCGCAAAAAAATGGGAGCGCGCGCCCGCGACAATTTGCGCGGCGGCATTTCTTTTTCGGGAAAGTCGCACCGGTTTGGCGGTCGGGATGGGAGGGGGAGTGCGCACGGTTCTCAGGAAACTCTTTCAGTATATTCAGTTTCCATCCCGCCCGCAAGGCTTTCGCCGACTCGCGTTTTTTCCCGCTGGTGGCCACCGCGATGGCGTGAATATTGCCCGCGTGTGCGCCGCTCTCGAACTTCATCACCGGATTCTCCGGCCCGGTCGCGGTGTTTGTTTTTGGAAGGCGCCGCGCACCCTCGCCGAACTTGTCTGGGCCGGCTTTGCGCGGAAGGAATCGCTCGGCTGGTGGAGAAAGCAGGGCGGCGAACTCGTGGATGTCCCGGCGCATCGTTTTGCCGAGCGCTCCGACCGCGATCGGCAACTGCGCTGGGACGACGTGCCCGGCGGCCTGATCGTGCGTGGACTCATCGAGCCAAATGACGGCAAGCCGCTGCTGAAGATCGTGACGCGCGCCTCGACGGACGAGGAACTGCGGCACTTTGGTCATCCGCGGATGCCGCTGATCGAGCCGCCGCTTTTCAGCGCGGAAATTCCCGCGGACGATCCGGTGCAGGACTCGGCGCAGGCGGAACTTTTTTAGTCCGCTGCACGGAGAAACAGGAAAAAAGAGGCCGGCGGTTGCATTTTTGAACCGTCGTGTTATTTCACGATGAAATGCCGCGACCTGCCAGCCAAGACCTCACTGCCGCACAGCACCGCGTGGCGCGCACGTTGGCGGATTTCGAGCGCGCGGAGCGTCCGGGGTTTGTGACCGATTTGCTGAAGCCGCTCCGGCTTTCGGCGGAGAGCAGCCTCACGCCCACGCTGCAGAAAATGGCGCGCAACGGCTTTGTGGAAATCCTCGGCGGCGGCGCGCAGGGGCGTTCGCGCGTCGTGCGGCTCACGACGAAAGGCCGCCATGCGCTCGGCATCGGCGGGCTGCCGCTGCTCGGCTCCATTCCCGCCGGGCCGCTTTCGGAAGCCGTCGCGCAGGCGGCGGAAATCATCGAGCCGGGCGCGCTGCTGCCGCACCGACCGGGCGATTTTTTGCTGCGCGTGCGCGGCGACTCGATGACGGGCGATGGCATCCTCGATGGCGACCTTGTGCTGCTGCGCCCCGGCGTCGCGGTGCCGCACAAGGCAATCGCGGCGGTGTGCGTCGGCGATGATCGCGAAGGCACGCTGAAGCGCGTTTTTTACGAGGGCGAACGCGTGCGACTGCGCGCGTCGAATCCCATGTTCAAGGACGTGACCGTGGCCGCCGAGCGCGTGCATTTCGCTGGGCTGCTGAAGGGAGTGATGCGCCATGTCGGCACTCGCAAATGAGCCGCGCCCGGCGCCGCACGACCGGCTCGCGGATTTGCGCCGGATGCTCGCCGAAAAATTTCCCGCCACGGCGCAAAAATCCGGCGGCATTTTGCGCACCGGCCTCGCCGGCGTGGATGCCGTGGAAGGCGGCCTGCGCCGCGCGGCGCTGACGGAATTTTCCGGCACGAGCGGCGCGGGCGCGCTTTTTTTGCAGGCGATGCTGCGCGCGATTTGCGAGGCGCATTGCTTCGCCGCGCTGGTGGATGCGGCGCGCACTTTTGATCCGGAGACGTGCTCGCGCTCCTCGCTCGCGCGGCTGCTCGTCGTGCTGT
>JBBQJR010000264.1:0-4799 GCA_038326125.1 Chthoniobacterales bacterium | reverse complement strand
GGCCAGCCGTCGCCGGGGCGCGCGAAATTCGGGAGCTGCACCCACGCAAACGGGAACTCGCTGCCCCAGCGCCTGCGCCAGTCGGTGACGAGCAGCGCGAGCTGATGCTGGTAGAACGGCGCCTTCGCGTCGGTCGTATTCGCCTCGCCCTGATACCACAGCGCGCCGCGAATCGCATACGGGATGAGCGGCGCGATCTTGCCGTTGAAAAGTCCGCCGATGTTCCCCTTCCGCGCCCGCAGTGCCACGGGATCCGACGGCTTGCGCGGAAGCGGCGTCTTGTCCGCGCGCGCCTGCTTCGCGTCCTCCTCCCACTTCGCGAGATCCTCTTCAAATTTCGCCTTCGCGCCCTCGAGGTTGATCTTCGCCTCCGCCTGCTTCGTCGCCTCAAAAAATCCTTTCAGTTCCGCCGACGCCTGCTGCGCCTCGGGCGCGATCCACGACTCGATGGGCGTGCCGCCGACGGACGAATTGATCATGCCGACCGGCACGCCGAGCGCCCGATGAATCTCGCGTCCGCAGAAAAACAGCGTCGCGGAAAACACGCCGACCGTCTCCGGCGCGCACACGAGCCACACGCCTTTGCCCATCTCCTCCGGCTTGTCCGACGCGCCAGAGATCTCCGTGAACATCCGCACCAGCGGCAGGTTCGATGCCGCCTGCTCTTTTTCAAAATCCTTCGCGCGATTCACCGTCATCGCCATGTTCGACTGCCCCGAGCCGAGCCACACTTCGCCGACCAGCACGTCCTTCACGGTCACCGTGTTTTTGCCTTGCACGGTCAGCTCCTGCGGCTTCGTCTCGGCCTTCAGCGCGTCGAGCTTCAACATCCATTTTCCGTTCGCATCCGGCGTCGCGGATTTCGTCTGCCCCGCGAAATTCACTTCGACTTTCTCGCCCGAATCCGCCCAGCCCCACACGGGCACCGGCGCATCACTCAACAGAACGGCGTGGTCGGAAAAAATCGCAGGCAGCCGGACATCCGCGCGCGCGGTGGGCGGATGAAAAAGGGCGAGACCGGCGAATGCGAGCGTGCGGAGTGTGAGGCGAGTTTTCATGACGTGGGATGGTGGAGCTGGGGAGAATGGAGCGTCACTCAAACGGAACGGCGGAGCGGAATCAATCGCGCGAACGTTGGGAGGGGCGACTTCCAAGTCGCCCCGTTTGCATTTTCCTGCCGCTGCCCGCGGTCTCCTGCGGCGACTCAGAAGTCGCCACTCTCACGCCACTCTCAGGCGACGCAGCCTTCGAGCGACTTGCGGATTTTCACCTCGTCGAGATTTTTGCCGATGAAGACAAGCTGGCTCTGGCGTTTCTCGTCCTTCGCCCAGAGGCGGTCCCACAGCAGTGTGAAGCGGTTGTTCACGCCGTGGAAAATCGCGCGGCGCGGATTTCCGGCGATGCTGAGGAAGCCTTTCGAGCGATAGATTTGCTCCTTCTCGGACATCTCCTGGATGAAGAACTCGAGCTTCTCGATGACCATCGGCTTCTCGAAGGTGAACGAGCAACTGTTGATGTCGTGGTGATGCCGGATGCGCATCTCGTCGAGGAAGGCGGGATCGATCTCGAGTTTTTTGTCGAGGTCGAATGCATTCATGTCGAGCAGCTCCTTGAGATTCGCCTGCGACTGGTTCGTGCGGATGGTGCGGGCGTGCGGATTCAGTTCGCGGATGATGCCCTCGACTTTCACGAGCTGCGCCTCGTCCACGAGATCGGTCTTGTTCAGCAAAATGAAATCCGCCATCGCGATTTGCTCGCGTGCGGTCTCCTGCGCCTTCATCTGCTTCTCGATCTGCTCGGCGTCCACGACGGTGATGATCGAGTCGAGCATCACGACCTGCTGAAGCTGCGGGATGTTCAGGAAAGTCTGCGCGACCGGCTGCGGGTCAGCCGCGCCGGTGGTCTCCACGAGGATGTAGTCAAAGCCGCCGCGCTTAATGAGCTTTTGCACGCCGGCGACGAGATCCTTGCGCACCGAGCAGCACACGCAGCCATTGTTGAGTTCGAGGATGTCGTCGTCCGTCTTTTCCACGAGCGCGCCGTCCACGCCGATCTTACCCATCTCATTGATGATGACGGCAAACTTATAGCCGTGATTTTCCTTCAGGATGTAGTTGAGGAGCGTCGTTTTCCCCGCGCCGAGGAAGCCGGTGAGGATGGTGACGGGGATTCGTTTTTGGCTCATGGAGTGTGTGGTGTGAAAATAAAACTGGCGGCCCGGAGACAAGCTCCCAGCCGCCAGTTTTCAAATGGGAATGTTCCGCGCGGTGCTACTTGATTTTGCGGAGCATCGGCAGGCCGGTGCGCTCGTTCTCCATGATTTCCATGCCCGCAGGCAGGGCATCAATCGCGCCGGCTTTCGCCTCGCCGCCGAAATAGTAAAGGGTGACTTCCTTGCCGCCTTTGAGCACCTGCTGGCGGGCGTGGAGGTGATAGGTCTTGCCGGATTTTTTGCTGACGGTGGTGAATGCCATGGGTGGTTGGGTGGGTTTCGGAAAGGCTAGCGGGCGGCTAGGCTACGAGGCCAGCCTTTTTCAAGGTGGCATACGCGCCATTCTTCGCGACCGTCTTCAGCGCACGCGCGGTCAGTTTTACAGCGATGAATTTCTTCAGCTCGGGCACCCAGATGCGCTTCTGCTTGAGATTCGGCAGGAAGTAGCGGCGGGTCGTCGCGGTGACGTGCTGGCCGATGCCGCCTTTTTTCTTCGCGAGACCGCGACGGTGAATTTTGCGGCCCTTCAGGGCTTTGGTTCCATTGATGTCACAGACGCGGCTCATAAAATTTAGGCAGGATTACGGGTGAAAAGGGCGCGGAACATCGCGGTCTGGCCCTGCATGGTCAAGGGTAATCTTGCAAAGTGCGGGGTGTCGTTTTCCCCGCGCCAGCCCATAGCGGTGCGAGGGATCTTGCGGCGCGGAGAGGA
Source organism: Chthoniobacterales bacterium (assembly GCA_038326125.1). GTDB lineage: Bacteria > Verrucomicrobiota > Verrucomicrobiia > Chthoniobacterales > Chthoniobacteraceae > SXWH01. The sequence goes on along the minus strand of JBBQJR010000264.1, from coordinate 1,875 downwards.
ATTGAAAATTGAAAATTGGAGATTTGAAATGGCAAACTCCAGCAGTCGCTCCGGAGCAATCTCCCATCTCCGATTCCCAAGCCCCGCATCTCAACGACCGCGGTTGTCGCCAACGATGGCCTCTTGCAGCGCGGGTAGAAAATCGGGCGATTCCTCCTCCACTCGATCCCAACTCGGAGCGGACGAGACATCGCGCGGCGCGGCAAGAAATGCGCAGGCTGCTTCCTGAATCGCGCGGGTGAAAGTGGCAACTGCGAGTTCCTCGTCGCGCCGCGGGTATTCGAGGCTGTTGATCGTCGCATCCGCGGAATATATGCGCAGGGCTTCTGCGGCGTGCCGCTGGTAGGCCGCAAGCAGCGCGGCGAGCACGCCGGCGTCCATTTTCACCCGCTCGCCGCTCATGCTCCGGAAAAATGCGAGCGTCACTTCGCGCGCCACCTTGTGCAGGCCGCGGGAAGGATCGCGCGGCGAGAGGCGCTGGTGCTTGTGATCGTAATTCTCGCACAGCTCCGCCTGGCAGACGGCGCGCGGCACGCAATGGCGGTAAGTCTCGGCGAGGAGGCCGAGTTCCAGCGCCCAGTCGCGCGGGACACGCAGCCGCCTCGCGTGCTCCGCGCGCAGCGCCACCTCGCCCGCGAGCGGATAGCGGAACGACTCAAGGTATTGCAGCAGCGGATGCGGACCGACGATGTCGCGCATCGCACGCAGCAGCGGCGCGACGAGCAGTCGCGTGACGCGCCCGTGCAGCCGGTCGGACACCCGCGCGTAGTAGCCTTTGCAAAAGTGAAAACCAGTCGCGGGATTCGCGACCGGGAAGCACAGCCGCACGAGCAGTTCGCGCGAATAATTTGCGATGTCGCAATCGTGCATCGCGACGACGCGCGCGCGGCCCGTGGCGAAAACCGCGCCGAGGCACAGCCACACATTGCGCCCCTTGCCTGGCGGGCCGTCGCCGAGGCCGCGCTTTGCGAAAGTGCGGAGCATTTTGGAAATGCGCGGCCCGTCGTTCCAGAGCATCACCGTGTCCTGCGGCAGGACGCTGAAACTCTTGCGCGCACGCTTCCATTTCGCCGCCGTGTCCGCGCCATCCATGCCGACGATGACCTGGCGCAAAAAGCGCGCGCCCTTCACCTCGCCGAGGATCCGCTCCAGCGCCGGCGTGCCGAGTTCGCGCACATGGCACGGCAGGACGAGCGCGATCGGATTCGCGTCGGAAAGTGCGCACAGTTCCGATTCCAGCCGCACGCCATTCGGTGCCCCGAGCCGGTGCAGCGTGGCGATCGCGCCGGTCTGGAAAAAATCCGCCATGCGCGCACTCTGCCGGGCACCGGGGACGACGCGAGAAAATCCCGGCGCGCGGAATGAAAACGCGAAATGCGCGGCTGCGTCGGCGCCGCGCGAGCCGCAAATGACGCGGATTCCTGCTTGCCAGCCGCCGGAATCTCAGTCCACTTTTCGCGCCGTCGTAAGACAGCCGGGCAGTCCTTGCTAGTCGTCGGAGCAGCACGAGTGTGCGGCTCGGGCGTTTTTGCCAAGTGTCAGTTCAGCGCCTCTCCGGAGGCGCCATGTCGGTCTGCGGCAAAAACAAAGTAACCAGTATCCATGAACAACAAATTGTTTGTCGGCAACCTCGCGTGGGCCACCACCGCGGGAGCCATTGAAGAAGCCTGTGCCGCCTGCGGCACTGTGAGCGAATGCAGCCTGATGCTCGACCGTGAAACCGGTCGTTCGCGCGGGTTTGCGTTCGTCACGATGTCCTCCGAGGAAGAGGCCAACAAAGTCATCGAAGCCCTCAACGGCAAGGAAGTGGACGGCCGCAAGTGGCAGGTCAACATCGCGCGGCCGAAGGAAGATCGTCCCCCGCGTTCTTTCGAC
>JBBQJR010000263.1:0-4828 GCA_038326125.1 Chthoniobacterales bacterium | reverse complement strand
GTGCAGATAGACGCCATAAACGCCCCAGCATGCGACGGTGAGGAAAGAAAAAAGAATCCAAGTGGAGGATGACGATGAGGCGGTTGCGGGTGTTGGCATAAGTGTTGAGAAAAGGCGGCGTTTCCGGGGTGCTGAGGCGCTGCGTGGAAAATGTGTCTCGCAAAGGCGCAAAGGCGCAAAGGGAAAACTGCTGTCGCATCCACAAGGGACACTTCACTCGCGGGACGGATGAGTTTTTGGGAGGGCGGGTATGTGACCCGCCGCGCCCGGTTTTTAACCCGGCGCATCGGTCGTAAAATGGGCGTCTTTTGCGAACTCACGCACTTCGACGTCCGAAGTTCCGGGTAAAATACCCGGAACGGCGGGTAACAGACCCGCCCTACTCGCACGGGCGCCGCCGTTCCTTTGCGCCTCTGCGTCTTGGCGAGACATCCCGCGCGGACTTGTCCGCACTCATTTGGCCGAAAACACTGCGAGCATCTCCGCAGGCGCGGTCTGGATCGCCGCACGGATTGCATCTGAGATCGCTACCGCGCCGAGTCTGCCGGTCGTCTTGTCCACGTTCGCACACACCGCTGTCACCGTGCCACGCGCGATCTCCGTGCGCGCGCCGGCGTCATTTTTCCAAAAGCGGAATGCGTAGCGGATGCTGCGCGTGCGGACCTCGGCGACGAGGAGCTGGATGTCCACGACTTCCTCGAAGCGCAGCGGTTTCAGAAATTCGCACGACGCCTGCACGCGCGGCCAGCCAGTCGTGGCACCGGCCTCGTGCCCGTGGATCGTGAAGCCGAGTGAGCGGAAAAACGCGTGCTCGGCGTTTTCCATCATCCGGTAGAAATTCGCGAAGTGGACGATGCCCGCCATGTCCGTCTCGGAAAATTCCACGCGATGGGAGAGGGTGAATTCGTGCGGCATCGAACCGCACAGGCTGCGACAGCCGGCTGCGCCGCGCAATCTTGGAGTGGGTCGCGAGGGCAACGCGTCGGGCCCATCATTCATGGTTTCCATCGCCGGGTGGACGGGCCGCATTTTTCGCTCATGAAAAAACTGCGCGGCTTGCGTGGGTGGCGTGCGCCTGAAATTCTCCGCCCATGAAAACCTCCCGCACCGTCCGCACACTGCCCGTCATTTTCCTCAGCCTGTTCGGCGCGGTGGTGGGGCTCCGCGCGGCGGAACTGGCGGTGCCGGAGAAGGTGGTTTTCGAGCGCGACATCGAGTTTGCAAATCCTGACGGGCAGCATTTGCAGTTGAATCTCGCGCAGCCGAAAAGCGGCGTTGCGCTGCGTCCGGCGGTGGTGTGCATCCACGGCGGCGGCTTCCGCGCGGGGAAGCGCGAGAGCTATGACAAGCTCTGCGTGACGCTCGCGGAGCGCGGCTACGTGGCGATCACCGTGACCTACCGGCTCGCGCCCGCGTATCCGTTTCCCGCGGCGGTGCTGGATTGCAAGGCCGCGGTGCGCTGGCTGCGCGCGAATGCGGCGAAGTATCACGTGGACCCGGCACGCATCGGCGTGACGGGCGGGTCGGCGGGCGGGCATCTCGCGCAGTTCCTCGGCGTGACGGCGGGCGTGAAGGAATTCGAGGGCGAGGGGAATCTCGATCAGTCGAGCGCCGTGGCGTGCGTGGTGAATTTTTACGGGCCGAGCGATTTTACAAAATCGTACGGGGCGAGCACGGATGCGGCGGAGGTGCTGCCGCTGTTCTTCGGGGGCGATCTGGCGACGAAACGCCGCGAGCACATCGTGGGCAGCCCGCTTTTCTGGGCGACGCCAAACGCCGCGCCGACGCTGATCGTCCACGGGACGAAGGACGATCACGTGGCTTATGAGCAGGCGACGTGGATGGCGGACCGGCTGAAAGCGTGCGCGGTCGAGGTGGAATTGCTGACGCTCGAAGGCGCGGGGCACGGTTTCAAAGGCGCGGACATGGAGAAGGCGGAAATGGCGCTGGTGGAGTTTTTCGGCAGGCACCTGAAGCCCGGCCGCTGAGAGAGACGCAGCGCGTGGCGCGAAAGTCTGCGCGAGAGCGGGCGGCACAGCCCGGAGAATTCTGCAGACAGCCGTGCGCGGAAAAAGGCGCGCATGATTGACCGCGGATGACACGGATTCCGCGGGTGATCGTCCGATTGGGATAAAGCTCGGCCCGGGGTTCGGTTCGTCGGGCGTGTGGAATTCGTGCCAACCATTCGCTCCGGGTGAACGAATCGTCTTCTATCCCCTTAGTCCCCCAAAAATAAATAATCAGAAATTTTCGGATTGGGCGGAAAATGTGCTTGAAGATCACGCGCAAGCACCTTAACCATTCATCCAACCTCCAGCCCATCAGAACCCCCTTGCTCCCGAAGGGGGCGGCTGGCATACCCCAGCCCCAAATGACCTCCCGCTTCATTTTTCTCGGACTCGCTTACGCGGCCTGTTGTATTATTGCGGCAATCGCCTACAAAAAAGCGCCACAGGTAGATAGTAGCCCGGAGACTCACGGCATGATGCGTGACTGGCGGCGCCGCCCTTTGCGCAAGCGACATGTGAGGTTTCCCTTCCGTTCCAAGCTCCCAAGTACCCGCGCAGGCAGCCTGTTTGCGAAGTGATTGCAGTATAGCGGTCGTGGCTAATGGATAAGAAATCCGCGTGGAGCGCCGGGCGCGAGGGGTGAAAAGTTATCCAAGCCCGCACCCTCATTTGCTTGGGAATTATGGAAAATCCGGAATTTCCTAAATAATCTCTTGCCTCTCGCGACGGCGGCCGATACCTCTCCGGGCGTGCAGCACTTCCGTTTTCAAGGGTGAAATCAGCCTTCAAGCCTATCCTCGCGGGTTTTGGATTGTCTGCGGCCATCGTCGTCGGCCAGGAAACTCCGCTGCCTGCGCTCCCCATTTCTCCCGAAGTCAACTCTTTGCCCGAGCCTGATCTGGGGCCAGGCGTCCCGCCGGACATTCCGCGCGTGCCGGAAGGTCCGCCTTGGGAACCTGTCCCGGAAATCCCGGCACCGGTCGAAATCCCGCGCACGGTGAATGCCGGTCAGAAGGACCGAAAGTGGAAGGTGATCCCGTTTGCCGGGTTCGAGATTTCCGCGACCGACAATCTGTTCATCAGCGCCACGAAACGCCGCTCGGATTTCTTCGCCATCCTGTCGCCGGGACTGGCGGCAGGCTGGGGGGATTACGACGGGGAAGTGCGGCAACTCGGCAGCTACACGCGCCACTTCGAGCCGCTGGAAATTGATTTTGAGGACACGCCGAGGACTTTTATTTTCGGAAAATACAATGCGAACGCGTTTTTCTTCGCCAAAAACACCGATCAAAACATAGTCGATCACGATGCGCTGATCGCGGGGCGGTGGGAAGGTGCGAAGCTGACCGTCGGCGGGCGTTTCTATTTCCAGACCTTGTCGGACCGGGACATCGAGGTGGGCACCCGGGCGCGGCGGAAAGTGTATGGAGGAGAGATCACGTCGAACTATGCCTTCGGCGGGAAGACTTCCGTGGACCTGAATTTTTACAACCGGAGCTATGATTACGCCCAGCAACTGGACTGGCAGGAATGGATGGCCGAGGGCTGGCTGAACTACCAGGCCATGCCCAAGACCAAGGTGGCCTTTGGCACGCGGCTCGGTCTGGCCCGCGTGCAATCCTCGCCGACGCAAACTTTCGAGCAGATGCTCGCACGCGTGGCTTACCTTCCGAAAGCCAAAGTGAGCTTTGCCGTCGATGGCGGCCTGGAGTGGCGGCAGTTCGGGAGCGGCGGCGGAAGCGAAGTCTTCGGCGTGTTCAATGTTTCCGCGACTTACGCGCCGTCCGATGGCACGCAAATCGCCCTCCAAGCCTACCGGCGCAACTCTGCCGCCGTCGTCGAGACGAATGAGAGTGTCACCTCGACGGGCGTTTCGGCGCGGGTGCAGCAGCGTTTTTTCCAGCGCTATTTTGTCGCCGTGGAGGCCGGTTATGAGTCTTCCACGTATCGCGTCCGCCGCGCCGATGGGGGCAGCGACCGGGAGGATGGGACGACTTATGTGAAGGCCAGCCTGAACTTCGACGTAACGAAATATCTCAGCGCCGAGGCGGCCTACGAGCATCGCGAAAATGATTCCAGCCGTGCGGACTTGAGTTTCACGGAGAATGTGGTCAGCGTTCTTTTCAAACTGCGGCTCTGATGAAAATGGTCCACCAAACTTCCTTGCTCATAGGTCTCGTTGCGCGCCTCGCGCTGATTGTCCTGCTCGGGGCGATGCTTGCCGGAAAAGCTCCCGCCCAGGTCGCGCGCGGCGCCAGCTATCTGCTCTCGGCCAACGATCTGATCCGCATGTCGGTCTTTGAGGAAAGCGACCTCGAGACCACCGTGCGGATCTCGAGCGAAGGCACCGTGACTTTTCCGCTCATCGGGGCCGTGAAGGTGGCCGGCAAGACCTCGCAGGCCGCGGCGAGTGCCGTGCGCGACCTGTACGCAAAGGACTACCTCGTCAATCCTCAGGTGAATCTCACCGTCATCGAATACGCCAAGCGCCGCTTCATCGTGCTCGGGCAGGTGCAGAAGCCCGGAACGATCGACATGCCGGATCGCGACTCGGTCAATCTCCTGCAAGCCATCGGCATGGCCGGCGGCTACACGCGGATCGCGGACCCGGCGAAAATCACCGTGAAGCGTGCCAGCAACGGCAAGGAAGCCGTGCTCAAGCTCAACGGCAAACGTATGGCCAGTGGCGAAGACAACGTGACCTACGAGGTGCAGCCCGGCGACGTCATCACCGTGGGAGAAAGCATTTTTTAAGATGAAGCACCTCTGCGATCCGCACCCGTCCTCCGAAGCTTCCGGGACGGCTGCCATCTGATGCC